>JABMQE010000107.1 GCA_013203415.1 Candidatus Falkowiibacteriota bacterium
GGATTGATGAAAGAGTTTATGGTAATTATTCGGCAGGCGCGGGAATATCGCGAAAAAATTGAGGCAGAACTGGGATCTGCGTTTAAGAGTTTTACTTTTGCTTCGGCTGATATGCAAAGGGAGATGATGGAAGAGGCCTTGGCAATGCCTAGTAAAAAAGTTTCACTTGAAGCTAAGACCAAGAACGTGATGAGTGTTAATATTCCAGAGTTTACTTATGCAGAGGAAGGAAGTTTTCTTTCTTATTCTTTGCTATCAACTGCATCGGACCTTGATACATCTTTACAAACTTTTTCTGATACTCTTAAGGATATGGTAAAGCTCGCAGAGATAGAGCATTCGGCAAGATTATTAGCCCAAGAAATAGAAAAAACGCGTCGGAGAGTGAACGCGCTTGAGTATGTTTTTATTCCTAATATCAAAGAGACGATAAAATATATTGAATCTAAATTAGCAGAGCAGGAAAGAGGGGTTATTATTACGCTTATGAAGGTTAAGGAGAAGATTACTTCTTAAAACTAATCTACACGAATCTGATCACTAATTACACTAATCACGAATCCGTTTGAATCCATTAAATCTGTTTTCTAGGATTCGTGATTTGTGATATTCGTGAACAGATTAGTGTTAATTAGTGATTTAAAAATATGAAACACCGTAATGGAGCGATTATAATTTTATATGATGAGGAAAAGAAGGTTTTGCTTCAACATAGGACAGATGATGCGCCGAGGCGACCTGGATGTTGGGGCTTTTTTGGTGGCGGGATAGAGGGAGAGGAGACGCCAGAAGAGGCAGTTGTAAGAGAGACAAAGGAAGAATTAAATTACACTCTTGGCAAACCTAAATTGATGATGGATGTGGAATATAAAAATGAGGAGGCCTTGCGATCCGGTACATTGCATATTTTTACAGAAAAGTGCCGCGACAAGAGCTCTTTAAAACTACAAGAAGGGCAGGATATGAGATGGTATAGTATTGAAGATGCTAAAAAAATTGAAACATTATCACAACTTCATATAGATATTTTGGATTTTGTTAAAGATAAGATTTAGATAAAAAAAGTATATAATTAATTATATAATTAATTATATACTTTTTTTATTCTTCTTGTTTTGGTTAAAAAGAAAAGGCACTCGACTGAATTGTCAAGTGCCTCGGGAACTACGGACTCGAACCGCAGTTCCCATTAAAACCGAACCTCCTTCCACCCAGCGGTCAAGGCCGCCTGGCGGAGGGTGGAATCCTTGTGGATCCCATCTCCGTCCGGGTGACGGAGGAAAAAACAGACCGGACCATCAAAGTACGTGGTCCAGCCGAATCCCAGACCTCCGGCAGTGGTGTAGGCCACCCGCTGCCGGCCCCCTTTGTACAGGGCTACCTCGAGCTCGCACTCGAGGTAGTGGGAGGCGTTGCTGGCCAACTTTGCGATAGCCAACACCCCCCAGCCGGACTGACCCTTCTGCATCCCCTCGAACAAGTTGCCGTCGAGGGGATGGCCATCGCCCCTCTCGTGAGTCAGGGACTGCCTGACGGAGGATGAAACCTCCATCAACTCCGCTAGCCCCTCCGAAAACGAATCGTACGACTTCTGAAAGCTTCCAGCCATCTTACTATCCTCCTGCAGCGCTTTAGTAGAGATTTTAGGGAAGAATATCCCCCCAAAAATCTTCACAGGACTGCGCCAAGCTCCCGCAAACCCCTCTACATAGGGACTCGACCACCTAAATGAAGTGGCGAAGTGTGGAGCTGGAGGGTTAAAGGGTTGGGTTGATAAGTTGAGAAAGAACGCGACGTGATATTTAAATATAGCATGTTTCTGTAAAAAAGTCAATGATTTTTGATTAATTTGGCTAAAATTAGCCATATAAAAAAATTACCACTCTTTAGCGTGGTAGGGTTTTGCACCCCGCAGCGGGGTGGTAATAATTTATATATGGGGCGGGACAAGGCAGGGTTGAACAGATTTTTGGCAGCAGAATAGTTAATGTCCTTGCCAGATTAATTTTTTTTGTAATGATTTGTGATTTGAAATACTTCAGCCCTGCCATCACTGGTTATAAAAAATAGGGCTCGATATCTTTTATCAAGCCGAAAGGAATAAATGCCGTGCCAGCGAGGTTCGAGAAGTTCTGCATGCAAAGAGGGGTGGCGAATATTATGCTCAAAGAGGAACTTGGCCTTTTGCCACTTCCTAGTAAGATTATGCGTTTTGATAAACTGTTCGAGATTTTTTCTTAGCGGTTTTATTGTCATACTTTTTACTATATGAGGATTGGCTAAGACCGGATTCTAAATCTTCTAAAAACTCTTTAGTATAAAGACCAGAATCTTGGAAATCTTCAACGACTTCCTCAACTGAACCTCGAATTGCAAATTCGAAAAACTTAGAGGCAAATCCTTGATAGGCCTCTGCTTGACGCTTGAGTTGTTCGTATTTGGTTTTGGGGAGGGTGACTTTACTCATTGTTTTAATTATAAATTGAATAATTGCCCGTGTCAAGGCCGCAAGAACCCCGCCACACTACTCTCCCTGCGTGGGTTTATCTATTTCCAACATCTCTACCTTACCACCTTCCGCGCCTTCGGTTATTTTTACAACGTCTTTGTCTATTTTTCCTAATTCTTTGTAAGCGGTGTTATAAGTGTTGACTGTGGTGCCCAGGTGGCCGCCGAGTTTTTTAAAATAGTCCTCGTAGGCATTTAAGTGTTTGCCTAGCATTTCCACGCGCTTTTGGATATCTTTGGTGCTTTCTTCTATTTTTAGGGCGCGCAGGCCTTGGATAACTGTTTGAAGATAAGCAAAGAATGTAGTTGGAGAAACAATGATAACTTTTTTCTGACGCAGGGCGTATTCGATTAAATCTGCTGTGTTGACTTTTACGCTTCCGACCTGGTTGATGAGGATATCATAATATATGCCTTCGGATGGGATAAACATAAAAGCAAAGTCGGTTGTACCTTCGTTGGGTCTTATATACTTGCTGGTTTCGTCTATGCGGAGTTTTAAATCGTTTTTAAATTGGCGCTCTAAGATTTGACGATGGGTTTCGTCTTTCTCCTCGACTATTTTATTATAATTTTCTAAAGAGAACTTGGAATCGATAGGGATTATCCCCTCTTTGGTGTGGACTATGGCGTCAACGATTACGCCATCTTTAAATTTGTATTGCATTTGGAACTGGCCAGGGGCTAGAACATTTTTTAAAACAGTTTCCAAATAATATTCACCAAGAATCCCACGTTGTTTGGGATTTTTTAAGATGTTTTCCAAGCTTTGGAGCTGGCCGGCGAACCCAATGACTTGCTTGTTAGTATCATCCAGTTTTGTTAATTTTTCGGCGACTTCGGAAACAATGCGCTGGCTTTGGCCGGAAATGCCTTGGATTATTTTTGTGCTTTGGGAAAATTGGTCCTGAATAACTTTGGTGGACTCGCCGAGTTTGGAATCTAGGGTGCGATTTAGTTCGTTTAACTGGTTTTGAAGCATAAGGAGGGATTTGTCGTCATCTTTGGCTGAAAGGAGACGCTTTTCTCGACTGCGAAGATACCAAAGAACGGCAGCGAAGCCGGCTAAGATGACTAGAATGGTAATGGTAAATTTGATATCCATATTTTTGGCATTGATTGATGGATTCGTAAACTCGTAACTCGGGAACTCGTAACTCGTCGTTTGTTTAACTCGAGTTAATTACC
>JABMQE010000108.1 GCA_013203415.1 Candidatus Falkowiibacteriota bacterium
CCTGCGGGTCGCTAAATCCAGTTTCCTCGGA
The DNA here is from genome assembly GCA_013203415.1 of Candidatus Falkowiibacteriota bacterium. Classification (GTDB taxonomy): domain Bacteria; phylum Patescibacteriota; class Patescibacteriia; order UBA2591; family JABMQE01; genus JABMQE01. The sequence continues at coordinate 32 of JABMQE010000108.1, forward strand.
GCGAAGCGGAGCCCCTGAGCCTGTCGAAGGGTTCCCCTCCTCTAACTCTATTATATCCGGCGACTCTAAATCCGCCACATAAGTTAAAAACTCGCCTACCTTGCCCCCATCTGCTCCTAAATTATTAACCAGCCATTCCCCCCCTCTTTTTTCCAAAACCACATCTTCCTGGTCTTCCTTTTTGTATTTCAAACTAACTTTCGTAACTGTATCCGGCATAAAAAATAATAATCTTAAGCTCCGAAAATCCTGCCTGTCAAATTCGCTCCTAACTATACCTTTTGTTACATAAATCTCGTCGCTTCCCTCTTTTCTAATATAATTGCTATTATAATCTGTCCCAAACTTGCCAATATAAAAATGTTCCAAAATTTCTCCGCCCTGATATAGTTTTACTACCACCCCTGTCTCATCAACCTCAAAAAGCCCTTTTTTCTCTGCGTCCTCGGAAACCACATCACCAACTTCCATTTCTTTAACACCAGCCAAAATCCCAGCCACATAATTAATCTCTGCCTCTGCTCTGCCTTGGCTTGCCTGTCCCGAGCCGGGTCGAGGGGCTACCACCCATCCGCTACCGTCTCTTTCCAAAACCGTCCCCTCTCCCCCGCTCACAATCTCAATTTTAGTAACAGCATCAATATTTATCCCCTTAAAAAATAATCTTATCTTTTCTCCTTCGTCCTCTCCCCTTGTAATCCAAAAAATTGCTATTAAAACAAGGAATATAATAGCAAGTATATATGTCGACTTAAAACGTTTTTTAGGTTGAGATTCCATACTTGACAAAAAATACGGGATATGATATATATAATAAAGTAACTTCGATAGGGCACCACAACGTTATGCAAAGGAGGAATGAGTGTCCACTCAATTCAACACCGTCGATGAAGCAAAGGACTATGCTGCTGCCTGTGCGGGAGTTAGTCCGAAAAAAACAACATTCGAAAAAGTTGAAGGGCTTCAAGTGGCGGGAATGGAAGCAATGCTACTTGATGATCCTGATACTTCCGAGGAACTCAAACAACAAATCAGAGAGAAGATGAATGCCCAGCAAGGCTTCAAATTCACCAACCATCAGGGACAAGAGGTAAAAATCGTTATCGGCCCCTTCCGAGACGGTTTCGATCTCTGGCTAGTTGGAGAAAATGGCCTTACATTCAGGGTATAGGAAGTTCGTCACCGCCTCACCCGCCGCAAACCAAATGGTTGCGGCGGTTTTTCATTCCGGCCGGATTCGTGATTAGTGAAATTAGTGACCAAATTCGTGTAGATTAGTCTTCTTATAATTCATCCTCGAACCGTTTCTTCTTCCTTCTCCAAAACCTTAGCACCCCATAAATAACAACCAGCACTGTCACTCCCAAAATATTTAAATACTTAACCGCTCCCTTAGTCCCATCAGACATCTCTTTCAAACTCCTATCACTTACCCCCCTAGAGCGAATCGCAATCAATTCCTCCCCCAAACTTAAATAATCAATCACATTTTCAAAAAATACCCGATTATCCGGAAAACGGGATATAAACCCATCCTGCATAAAATCCCCGTCTCCAACAAAAACAATATTCGCCCGCTCAACTCTTTCGTTAAAACCGCTAACCTGCTCTGGTGTTAAACCCTCTGTCTCCCGAAGCGAAGCGGAGGCCCCGAGCTCGTCGAGGGGCAACTTATCAACAAAATAACTTTCAAATCCGCCCGAAACTGCCACTCCTACCACCTGCGGCCCAGTTATGCCCGAAGCGCTAAACTGCTGTTGCGGATCAAGATTATACGGCCCTGTTACCACCCACGACCGCCCAGTCGTTTTTGCCAACTCTATTATCTCTGCATTAGCAATTTTTGAAGAAAGAACCTCAACTGTCCCAACCCAAGGCAAAACCAAGGCCTCGAGCTCGCTTGTTATAACACTCTCTGCGTCAAAACCATCCTCCATAATCTTTGGCCAATACGGATAAGAAGTAAAAAACTGCGCAAACCCGCTCGAAAAAGAAACCATCTCATTCGAAGAAACATCCAAAACCAAATTCCTATTATATTTAAGGCCATAACTCTCTAACATCTCTCCCAAACCAGCATCCAAATCATTTGGAGTCAAATCTCCTTTTATACCAACCGTATCCAAAGCCACAAATAAATTTCCTCCCCTCATTAAAAATTGGTCTATTAAAAATAATTCTTTGTCGCTTATTTTTTCTTTTGGGCTTGCAATAACTAATGTTGCAATGTCTGGCGCTACTGGATGACCCTGCGACAAATCCACCCTTGTAACTTCGTACTGTTTTTGCAGATCCTGCTTTACCACTATCATCTCATCATCAATCTCCCATTCTCCATGCCCGGCTAAAAAACCAATTTTCGCCACCTCGGTCGCACTCACCTTTTTAATCCCAGCCGTTAAATCGTATTCCAAAGTAGCCGTATTCTGAACCAAAGGTATTACTTCTCTTTTATCCAAATACATAATTGCCAAACCAAAATATCCGTTCCTAACCTCTAGCTTGTCTTTTGCCCTAATATTAAACTGGACTTGGGGAATTCCCAATCCCTGCACTTCTTTTACTAATTCCTCGTCATCGGCTGGGTCTATAAACTTAACTTTCAATTTCCCACCAGAATAATTTTTATACTCGTCCAGAGTATCTTTAATCTCCTGCTGCAAAACCAAAAGTTCAGCCGGCAGCTCACGCGAAAAATAAGCTTTTATTGTTACTGTATCATCCAAATTTTTTAATACATTCCGAGTCGAATCCGTAATAGTGAAAACTTTTTCGCTAGTCAAGTCAACTCGATTAAAAACCCCATTAGAAATAATATTAACAACAATAATAATACCAGCTAAGATCGCCGTCGATATGATAACATTATTTCGTTGTCGTGAAGAAAAATTCATATAATTCGATGCCACAAAATCACAAAAGCCACAAATTATTCTCTTATTTTTATGGCAACTTGTTAATTTGGAATTCTTAGTGATTAATAAAATCTTTTCTATTGTTGGTACAAATAAAACGTCTTCTATATAAACTCCTACCTGAAAAATTTATAATATAACCCAACTCATACTTGCCATTCTTTAGATAATCTAAAAGTTGATTTTCTATATTCTTGGGAATATAACCCACTGCTTTTATTTCAACAATTATTTTATCATCAATTATAAAATCTGGAATATATTTCCCTAAAACTTTCCCAGTCCTAAATGAATAGATA
>JABMQE010000015.1 GCA_013203415.1 Candidatus Falkowiibacteriota bacterium
CGTCTCGCCTACAAAAAAAACAAACCTTTGCCAACCCCCGCAACGCCGCCGCCGGCACCATCCGTCAACTAGATCCCAAAGTAGCAAGCAACCGCGACCTTGCATGTTTCATATACTCAATTTACTCGTCCACTGAAGGCGAGGTTGGCCAACCTCGCCTTCAAGAGGTGAAAACTCAAGAACAAACATTAAAATTTCTAAAAGACCTCGGCTTCCGCGTCAATCCCGAGTTCGAACTTTTTACTAATATCAAAGCCACAGAAAAATACTTTACTAATTGGCAAAAGAAAAGAAAAAATCTTCCTTACGAAATCGACGGCGTCGTCATCAAAGTCAACGATATTGAAAACCAAAAAAAGCTTGGCCGCACCGCCAAGCAAGTCCGCTGGGCTACTGCCTACAAATTTCCAGCCGAACAAGCCACCACTATTGTCGAAGATATTGTTATCCAAGTCGGCCGCACCGGCGCCTTAACTCCGGTGGCCCATTTGCGCCCCACCCTTGTCGCCGGCTCAACCGTTTCCCGCGCTACCCTTCATAACATGGACGAGATAAATCGCCTCGATGTCCGCATCGGCGATACTGTCATCCTCCAAAAAGCCGGCGATGTCATCCCCGATATTGTTAAGGTCTTAACAAAGATGAGAGATGGCAAGGAGAGGGGATTCCACATGCCGGATAAATGTACTATCTGCGGAAGTAAAGTAGTAAAACGCAAAGTTCAAGACAAAAAAAAGCAAGAATCAGCTGCTCATTTTTGCTTAAATACTCACTGTGCCGCCCAGCAAAAAAAGAATCTTTACCACTTCGTTTCCCGGGCTGCTTTTGATATTGATGGCCTTGGTCCGAAAATTATAGATTCTCTTTTATCCCAAGGCCTAATTAAGGACTCAAGCGATATTTTTGCTCTCAGCAGGGAAGATTTAGAACCCCTCGAGCGCTTTGCGGAAAAATCCGCGGAAAACATTACTGCTGCCATAAAAAATTCAAAAAATATAGAACTCGGCCGCTTTCTTTTTGCCTTAGGCATCCATCATGTTGGTGAAGAAACCGCCTATACCTTGGCTTCCCATTTTGCTAGCATAGAAAAAATAAAAGAGGCAAAAGAAGAAGAACTCTCGTGCGTCCAGGATGTCGGTCCCACTGTTGCCAAGAGCATTTCTATTTGGTTTAGGGAAAAAAGAAATCTGGATTTATTAAGCCGTCTGTTTAAGCGTGGCATAAAAATCCAAAACCCAAGCAAGACAAGTAAGAAGCTAGAAGCCAAAATTTTTGTCCTAACCGGCGGCCTTTCCTCCCTAACCCGCGACGAGGCAAAAAAAAGAATCCGCAGCGCGGGCGGAGACATCTCCTCATCAGTTTCCAAAGAAACGGACTTTGTTGTCGCGGGCGTAGACCCTGGCTCTAAATACGATAAAGCTAAAAAATTGGGTGTAAAAATTTTAAGCGAGGAAGAATTCTTAAAAATGCTATAACTTCTACGCCCCCCATGGGGGCGGTCCGTGGCCTACAGAAAAAACGTATTAAATTAAACAAAACCATGAAAAAACAACCCCTCTTCCCAAAACAAAAACTCTACTGGCCTGACAACATGGAATATTTTCTCACCACCTCAACATATCTCCATTATCCTTATTTCAAAGAAGACAACCAAAAACAAATCGTCCTTAATAAGATTAAAGAAGTTAAACAAGTCCTCAGCGTTCCTGTGTTAGCATACAGTATCGCCATCAATCATTTTCACCTTAAATTCTTTTTAGAGCTTGGAAAAAACATAACAAAAATAAAAAATATTCTCCATAGCGGCATTAGCCGTGAATATCGCAAAAGATATAAAGTACCATACGAAAAATTTTGGCAGCAGGCCAGGATTTTTTATATCAAAGACGATGAAGCTAGTTGGAAGATTAGTGGATACATTAATGGTAATTTATTAAAACATCGGGAAGAGTCCACATTTGAAGAATTAAAAAATAACCAATTCACAAGTTTCTGGAATTTCAGAAAAGTATATGGAGATAAAGAAGCGAGACGAGTTATCTATAATGTAATCGATATCTCCGAAAGCGCAGAAGGCGAGATTGACATAAACAGTCTAAATAAACTTGTAATATCTAAAAAACCCGAACCCCTGCCACGGGCAGGGTAGAAGCGGCTTCTGACTTCTACGCCCTCCTTAAGGGGGGTGGTTCGTCAATAACTTTCTACGCCCCCCATGCCTGCCCGCCTCTGGAGGGGAGGGCGGTCCGTCGCTCCCCAGACAAACACCTCCAAGAAAAAAATCGCGCCCATATCATCAGTCAGAATTAAACCCAACCCTAGTGACTAATGACAATTATATAAAAGAAAAAGGCCGCATCTCTCGTGAGTTGCGGCCTTCGTTATGGCGGGCGCGACTGGATTCGAACCAGCGACTTCCTGCTTCGTAGGCAGGCGCTCTTTCCAGCTGAGCTACGCACCCGTCCTAAAATGGTTGCGGTCCCTTGGATCAGAAATTTATGGTCGAGTTTTACCCCGTCGAATGACTGGGGCGAACCAGCGATCTTCTCCTTCCCACAGAGGCGCGCTACCGGACTGCTTGCCTCGCCGAAGTTCCGCACGCTGCGGGACGAAGGCGGGCGCTACGCCCCGAACCAAACTTGGAGCCACCCATCGGGCTCGAACCGACGACCTCCTCCGGTTGCACCGGTAGGTGCTCTACCATCTGAGCTAAGGTGGCTGCTTGCCCCGCCCACTTTGAGCGCAGCGAAAAGCTGGGCGGGGGGGGAGCGTATGGCTGGCTAAAAATTCAGGCCGAATTTTTAAACAAGCACCACTCCGATATTAGGAAGGGAGGTCTTAGGACCAATCTGGTCGCACATCTCCATGGGTTATCTGGACCATTAACTGTCGGCCACTGTTTTGGAGCAGCCCCAGACACAAGCTGGTCCTAAGTTGGCCTCCCCATTTTCATCATACGAACTCATAGCGACCGCACGACACACACCACCAAACCAGGTCATCCGGGTTCGGTGAGTGCAGTTCGACTAATGCCGCCCGCGCCTTCACCAACTCCGTGCCACAGCACTTGGCAACAGTTCTGCGAAGAACTGCCCTTCTACGTCCGCCAAACAGCTGTCCAAAAGACATGCTTTCCACCTCCTTAGCAGGGTTGTTAATTCTGGTTCTGTCAAAACATCCATCCTTGATACTACACCATCCCCAAAATCTTGTCAAGGGCATCAGTGAACGTTCATTTGAACGTTCATAAATAGGTATTTTAATAGGTATTTTCTTAAAAACTTGTAAAAGGTTTGCCAAAATACCCATTTTAAGATAATATAAAAATACAATCCGAATCTACAAATTCATAGTCAAAATCCAAATCTACAAATTACATGAGTGGTTATTTGCGGCATTCGCATTCATTTGTAGATTTGCATTTTAACCATATGATAGATATTAAAAATATATCAAAACTGGCTCGCCTCGAACTAACCCCGGCCGAAGAAAAGAAATTTTCCAAAGAACTTTCTTCTATTTTGGATTATTTCGAGCAGTTAAAAGAAATCAAAACCGACAATGTAGAGCCAACCGCCCAGGTGACTGGCCTCGAAAACATCACCCGCGAAGATAAAATTGATAAAGAAAGAACCAAAAATGCTCATGATGGCATCCTAGAAAACGCGCCTAAAAGAGACGATGATCATATCGAGGTCAAGGCGGTGTTCTAAACTAATCACTAATCACTAATCACTTGGACTTAAATACTCTCACAATTACAGAGGCCCACGCTGGCCTAGTTAAAAAAGAGTTCTCAAGTACCGAGCTCACCAAAGCTTGTTTGCAACAGATAAAAAAAACCGAACCTAAAGTTCATGCTTTTTTGCTTGTTGCCGAAAAACAGGCCTTGTCCCAAGCCCGCGAAGTGGATACCAAAATTTCAAGAAAAGAAAAAATAGGGGAGTTAGCAGGTATCCCATATTCTGCTAAAGATCTTTTTTGTACCAAAGACATAAAAACCACCGCCGCCTCACGCATTTTAGAAAACTATATTCCTCCCTACGAGTCCACCACTACCAAGCGTCTAAAAGACGGGGACGCTGTTTTAATTGGCAAAACAAACTTAGACGAGTTTGCTCATGGCGCCTCCACCGAGCATTCTGCCTTCGGCCCAACCCATAATCCACACGACTTAACCCGCGTTCCCGGCGGTTCCAGCGGCGGCTCTGCCGCCAGTGTTGCCAGCCATGAGTGCCTTTTTTCTCTTGGCACAGATACTGCCGGCTCCATCCGCCAGCCCGCCAATTTCTGCGGCGTGGTCGGCATCAAACCTACTTATGGCCGCACCTCCCGCTATGGCGTAATTGCCATGGCTTCATCCCTGGACTCCATCGGCCATCTCACCCGTAGTGTCGAAGATGCCGCCCTTGTCCTTAAGGCAATCGCTGGCCATGACCCTCACGATTCCACCACTTCGTCCGAGCCAGTCCCAGATTATCTAAAAGAAATTAAAAAACCAATCAAAAATCTTAAAATCGGTATTCCACGCGAATATTTTGGTGATGGCCTAAACAAAGATGTCAGAGAAAAAATCGAAGCCGCGATTGCCAAGCTAAAAGAACTCGGCGCATCCATCACAAATGTCTCCCTTCCCTTGACTAAATATGCAGTCCCTTGTTATTATATAATCCAGCCCGCCGAAGTGTCTTCCAACCTCGCCCGCTACGACGGCATCAAATATGGGCTATCAGATAGCACAGCCAAAGACCTTCTAAGCGTTTACTTAAAATCCAGAGCCCGTGGTTTTGGCGCCGAAGCCAAACGCCGCATTATGCTCGGCACCTATACTCTCTCGTCCGGCTATTATGATGCCTATTACTTGAAAGCCCAAAAAGTCCGCACTCTTATTCGCCAGGACTTTGAAAAAGTTTTAGCCAAAGTCGATTGTCTCCTAACCCCTATCTCGCCAACCACTGCTTTCAAAATTGGCGAAAAAACAGATGACCCTCTAAAGCTTTATTTAGAAGATATTTATACTGCGCCAGTAAACCTCTTCGGCGGACCTGGCATTTCTGTTCCATGCGGCCAGATAGACGGCCTGCCAGTCAATTTTCAGCTTATCGGTAAACATTTTGGCGAACCAGAAATTCTAAGAGCTGCCTACCACTACGAACAAAGCACGTCCTAAAACTAATAATGTTCAATGTTCAATGCTCAACGTTCAACGTTCAACGTTCAACGTTCAATGTTCAATGCTCAATGTTCGATGTTCAATGTTCAATGTTCAATGTATTAATTACTAATTATCAATAAATGTCTAACGAATCCCAAAACCCAAAAGTCAGTTTTATCTTCGGACTTGTTACTGGCTTGGCTGTTTTCGGCATCATTGGTTTCGGCTTAATGTATTCCAAACTTAAGCCCGATAGCCAGCCGAATGGAGATCCTAATAACAATGATGTTGTAGTCGGAAACAACAACCCAGACCCTTATGATTTCGAAGTCCATGATGCCAAAGTAGTAGATACCATGCCCCATACCGGGCCTTCTACTTTCGAAGAAACCAGCGACCCTCTTTGTCAGGAAAACGGCAAACCAGCGGTTTATCTTTTTTCCACCACTTGGTGCCCTCATTGCGCCTGGATTCAGCCGACCTTTGATAGGATGGCTAAAGATTATCAAGCCAAGGGCGGCATCGAAATTTTTCACTGGGAAATGGATCTAAACGACAACACCCTAACATCCGAAGTTGAAACCCAAATCCCCGAGAACCAAATGACCCTCTACCAAAAATATAATCCCGAAGGTTTTGTGCCGACCTTTATTATCGGCTGCAAGCAATTCCGGGTTGGCAATGGCTACGAACAGCAAAACGACTTGGTTTCCGAGGAAGTCGAACTCCGCACCCTTATCGATGCCTTGCTTGAATGAAGCCTCCCTAACAGGAGCTGGGAGAATCTGCTATACGATGCGGGAGGCAAAACCCCGCACCGAAGAAGGCCTTCTGGTGCGGGGTAATCCACATTATTCAGATTAAATTTATGAGTCCCGGTGCCTTTATTTGGTACTGGGACTCGTATTGTTTTTGATAGTCGCAGTATTATCAGTTATCTCCCCCTTACCAAGGGGGAGAACTAAAGAGGGGGTAAAAGTCAGAAGACTAAATTAGTCGGTCAGTATTTGGAATTAAAGAAAGTGAAAATTAAACGTCCGCCCCAAACCCCTCCTTCCGTTCCTCCCCTTAAATTAAGGGGAGGATAACGAGTTGTAAGTTTGCTAATATGAAAATATTCCCCGCACCTAATCCAATAATGTTTACTCTCGGTCCTTTTACCATTTATTGGTATGGTTTTTTAATAACCATTGCCATAATTTTGGGCTTTCTTATCTCTCTTAAACTGGCCAAAAAATATGGCATAAAAAAAAATTCTGTTTTAGATTTATATTTCTGGCTTATTATTTTTGGCATCATTGGCGCCCGCCTTTATCATGTCGCCTGCGAATGGCAAACCTATCTTGCCGACCCCCTAAGAATCATAAAAATTTGGCAAGGCGGCCTCGGCATCTACGGCGCCATCATTGCCGGCCTTATAGTCATCTGGCTCTACAGCAAAAAAAACAAAACCCTCATGCCTCACCTGTCCCGAGCAGAGTCGAGGGATGCCTCACCTGTCCCGAGCAGAGTCGAGGGATGCCTCACCTGTCCCGAGCAGAGTCGAG
>JABMQE010000109.1 GCA_013203415.1 Candidatus Falkowiibacteriota bacterium
CGGTATTCCTGTTGATATGCACAAACAAACCAAGGTCTCGGCCCTAGAAGTTGTTATGACAAAGCTCCATGCCGGCGGTAAATTCGGCCAAGGCGGGTATAAAGTTTCTGGTGGTCTTCATGGTGTTGGTGTCAGTGTAGTCAACGCCCTTTCAAGCTATATGCGCGCCGAAATCAGCCGCGATGGCAAGCTTTATGTTCAGGAATACAAACGCGGCAAACCCCTAAAAAAAGTAAGAGCCACCGGCAAATCCAAAGGAACCGGTACTACCATCATTTTCCAGCCCGATTCCGAAGTTTTCACAACCCTAGACCTCGACTGGAACTATATTCTAGATCACCTTCGCCAGCAGGCCTATTTAACCAAAGGCGTCAAAATCATTGTTAACGATGAAAGAAGCGATGATGAAAAATCCCATACTTTTTATTTTGAAGGCGGCATTGCCTCTTATGTCCGCCATATCGATCGCAACAACAACCCCAAGCACGATAATATTTTTTATATTGATAAAGAGCAGGATGAAGTCCGCGTCGAAATTGCTATCCAATATGTTGATGAATACAAAGAATCCGTCTTCTCGTTCGCCAATAATATTTTTACAACCGAAGGCGGCTCTCATCTTGTGGGCTTTCGCACTGCCCTAACCCGCGTTCTAAACAACTATGCCCGCCGCCAAAGCATTCTTAAAGAAAAAGACGAGAACTTAACTGGTGATGACACCAGAGAGGGTTTAACCGCTGTAGTCAGCGTAAAAGTAAAAGAGCCGCAGTTCGAAGGCCAAACCAAAGCCAAGCTTGGCAATGACGAAGTTCGACCCATAGTCGAAAACGTTCTTAGCGATGCCCTTAACTTTTTTTTAGAAGAGCATCCCAGAGACGCCGAAGCCATAATCGGTAAAGCGATTCTAGCTTCCCAGGCCCGCCTGGCTGCCCGCGCCGCTCGCGACTCTGTTCTGCGTAAAGGTGCCCTAGAGGGCTTTGCTCTTCCCGGCAAACTTGCCGATTGCTCAACCAAAGATGCCTCAAAGTCCGAACTCTATATTGTTGAGGGCGATTCTGCCGGCGGCTCTGCCAAGCAAGGCAGAGACAGAAAGTTCCAGGCCATCCTTCCCCTTCGCGGAAAAATCCTAAATGTGGAACGTGCCCGCCTCGACAAGATGTTAGCCAACAACGAAATCAAATCCCTTATCATTGCCCTTGGCACCAACATCGGCGAGCAGTTTGATATTTCGAAGCTTCGTTATGATAGAATCGTTATCATGACAGATGCTGATGTCGACGGCTCTCATATCCGCACCCTCTTGCTTACTTTTTTCTACCGCTACTTCCTGGCAATAATAACCTCCGGCCATCTGTATATTGCCATGCCCCCCTTATACCAGGTAAAACTCGGCAATTCTATGGAATGGGTTTACACCGAAGATGGATTAGAGAAAATTCAATCTCAAATGCTTAGTGCCAAAAAAACAAAAAATCAAGAAAACAAAAAATCAAACAAGTCAGAAGAGACAGAAGCGCCAGCATCTGCCTTCTCAATCCAAAGATACAAAGGCCTTGGCGAAATGAATCCTACCCAGCTTTGGGAAACAACAATGGATCCGTCTGTTCGCCTTATGAAACGCGTCACCATAGAAGATGCCGAAAAAGCCGATGAAGTCTTTGAGACCCTTATGGGTGCCGAAGTCAGCCCCCGCAAACGTTTTATCCAAACGCGCGCCAAGTCGGTCAAAAACCTAGATATATAAGATAAGTAATTATCCACACAAAACCCCTTGACAAATTTCCTATACATGCTAAAGTGTAAATAGAAACAAAGGGCCAGCAAGGCCTTTTTAATATCCATTATTTATGAAAGGAATTTCCTCTCTTACCCAATATATAAAAGATTCCAAAACCGAGTTAAAAAAGGTCACCTGGCCGACTCGCAAGGATACCATAAACCACACCACATTGGTCGTTGTTTTTAGTTTGGCTGTGGCTGCTTTCCTTGGCGTCGCCGATTACATTCTCTCTGCCATTTTCGAAAACCTAATACTACACTAATGCGTATACAAATGATATACGAATGCTGTCACGAATAATTTCTGAAACCATCAAAGCATCTCCACTCGGCCAAAGCGTTAAAGATTTCAAAAATTATTCGCATACAAAATTCGAATATCATTCGCATACATATTCGTGTAGGTTAAAATAGCAAATCTATTTAAAATCACAAAACTATGCCAAAACAAATACTCCAAGAAGGTAAACGCTGGTATGTTCTCCATACTTATTCCGGCTACGAAGAAAACGTTGCTCATAACCTAAAGCAGCGTATCGAGTCTATGGATATGGAAGACAAGATTTTTGATGTCTTAGTCCCGACCGAGAAAAAGATTAAGATTAAAAACGGCAAGCGCAAAATCGTGGAAGAAAAAATCTTTCCTGGTTATGTTTTGGTTCAAATGGTTGTTACCGACGACTCTTGGTATGTTGTTCGTAATACACCGAACGTTACTGGCTTTATCGGTTCGGGAACCACTCCGACTCCAATCGACTCCAGCGAAGTTAAAGACATCCAAAAACGAATGGGCGTCGAAGAGCCAAAGTATAAAATTGATGTTTCTGTAGGCATGCCTGTTAAAATCACTGATGGTCCCTTCAAAGGGTTCGAAGGAAAAATCGCAGAGATCGATGAATCTCGCGGTAAAATCAAAGTTCTTGTCTCTATGTTCGGCCGCGAAACACCGGTAGAACTGGACTTTTTACAAATTAAGAAAATATAATATACACGAATTAGTATGCGAATGGTATGCAAATATATTTGCGAATAATTTTAAAGCTATATAATATCTCTTCAGCGTGGAAGAGCTTAGAAATTATTCGCATAAAACATTCGCAAATAATTCGCATATAAATTCGTGTGATCAACTATGAATAAGCCAATCAAGACAATTATAAAACTCCAAATCCCTGCTGCCAAAGCCAATCCAGCCCCTCCGATTGGACCGGCTCTAGGCCAGCATGGTTTAAATATTCAGGAATTTTGTAGCAAATTTAATGATGCTACTAAAGACAAAGCTGGTGATATTGTTCCGGTAGAAATCACGGTTTATGAAGACAAAACCTATGATTTTATATTAAAAACCCCGCCCGCAGCCGAGCTTATCAAAAAAGCCGCTGGCATAAAAAAAGGAGCAGGAAACCCCAATACCGACAAAGTCGGCAAAATTACCCGTGCCCAAGCCAAGGAAATTGCTAAAACCAAAATGCCAGACCTAAACACCACAGATATCGAAGCCGCTTCCCGCATTATCGAAGGCACTGCTCGGCAGATGGGAGTGGAAGTAAAGGACTAATCTTCAGTTAGCGGTTCTTTCTCAAATCAGAGAGGAGAGTTTAGCCATGTTTGAGACAATTTTTGGTGAAGAGGCTGTGGCTGGTTTTCGTAAGTTGTACAACGAAAACCAATCCTTCACAAGGGTATTTACCTATCCTTTAGGGGTGATTGTAACAATGATCGTTCTTGGGATAGTCGCTCTGTTGCCCGAGAGGGAGTTCTTTCAGGGAGCACCATTTCTACTGCCCACCCTAGTCGCACTTCCCTTGCTTTGCATGAGCGTCCCTATAGCTCTGGCTCGGGCTTTCATGAAGACCAGACCAAGGTCTCAGATGAGTACTGGGTTGATGATATGTACGGGCGTTTTGATTGTATTGGCTGCGGTCTCCTCGGGTTTTGAGATCGCTCTTTTAGTCATAGCTCCCTTGTGTATTGGGGGTTATCTCTATTCAACACTCCCGAAGCGTTTGAAAGGTGTGTGAGTTGCCAGCAATCTATCGTGATTGTCCAAGGGTGATGCTAGTCGTCACCCTTTTTTTAAAAAGTTTAGTCAGATAGAATGTGAACTAGAAGATGTCAGTCGACAAACGTACGTACGAACGTACGTACGTCCGTACGTACGTCTAACTTCACACTTACGTAAATGTTTACGTAACAAAACACTATGCCAGATAAAAAATTTACCCAGAAAATGAAACAAAACTGGAAAGACATCGCCAGAAAGTGGCAATCCTACACCCCCCCAGTTAAGCCCTCAAAAGCCGAACTTTATTTTTATGAACAAAAAATTAAAAAACTCACCCAAAAGCAAAAAAATCTAAAAGCTCTTGTTTTGGGCGCCACTCCCGAGTTCCGCGGCTTGCTTGCTAAATATAAAATAGATACCACTATTTTGGACAACAACAAAATATCTGTCCAGGCAATGACTTCTTTAATAAAGAAAAAGAATCCTAAAGAAAAAGTAAAAATTGGCAATTGGTTTAAAATACCCCTTAAGCCCAAAACTTTTGATTTAGTTTTAAGCGATACTGCTCAAGATAATATCAAGTATAAAGATTTTCCTAAATTTTTTGAAAATATTCATAAAGTTATAAAACCAACCGGCTTTTGGCTTTCTGGCCATGTTCATCTCGAAAAGAAAAATTATATCACTTTCAAGACCTATATCAAGATGTATCATACCAATCCAAAAGAATTTAAATCAAAACAAACCGCAATTGGAAGATTTTTTCAGCTTGCCTACGAGCCAGAATTTTATAATTACAAAACCCGCATTTTTAATTTTACTAAAGTTGATGCCAAAGTTAAACAGCTGGTCAAAAAAGGCCAGCTCCCAAAGCCGGCGCTTAAGGACTTATGTTTTAATATAGATTATGCCCAGCCGATAATTCCTTTACCCGAGCTTATAAGTTTGCTTAATAAAAAATTTAAGATTCTAGACCAAATGCAGGATAAAAGCCACCCCGCCATGATAATCAGATGGTCAGCTGTCCTAAAACCAAGAACCTAAAACGTATACGCGTCCGTGTACACGCACGTGTACACGTCCATGTACACGTCTAATCTTACATTTACGTAATTATTGACGTAAATATTTACGTAAACTAAGTCATGTTCTATAACATTGACTTTTTTTTACAAAATTACCTATTTTTTTGTCAACGGAACAGTGTGTTTTGCTTTAGGGTGATATATTTGAAGCATTCTTTTTAGGGTTTGTGGGGTCAACGCATTTAAATCGTGAAAGTCTTCCTCAGTTTCAGTTTCATCTACAAATACAACTCCTCTCTCAACATAGTCTCTGAACTGTATTGCACTTTCAACTGGTAAAATTTCATCTTCGGGTGAATTGACCATTAATAAATTAATGTTTTCTGGAAAATCTGATTCATAGTTAGAATTTAATATGGTTTGTTTTAAACGGGCATTTTCAGCCGGATCGCCCATGGCCAAGAATTTAACGCAGTAGTCATAATATTCTTTGATGCCTTCGCTATCAAAGTATCCTTTTGGGTCATAATGATCTGATTCAGGATCATAATTACTAGTGTAGCCGGACAGGCTTATGAAAGTCCGAATTTTATCAGTGGTTTCTTTAGGTAATTTTGGTAAAGAGGATATAATACTCATAGCACCATTGGAATGGCCAATTAAATATACTTCTTCGAAATTTTCATGTAAAGCACCTATTGCTTTTCTTGGCTCATCCGCTATGTCAATGACTGAGTACTCTGATTTACCGGGTACTTGGCCTAAAACAGCATCTGGTTGATTTGTTTCTTTTGATATTCTTTCTTCGCAATTCACATAAGTATCCGATCCTTCAGCATTTACTTTCGTTCCGCGATGACGGCCGCAAAAGATAGAATAGCCCTCTCGCAGTAGCGAAGGAACGAATTTGGATTCCATCCATGTATTTCCATCTCCTGGCAGGCCTGGAATGAAAACAATTAATTTTTCTGATTTTCCACCGGGGATAAAAAATTTTCCTTCAAGCGCAGGATCCTCTTTTTCGTTCTTTAGTTTAACCCAAAAAGCAGAATCGCCTTTGTCTGATATAACAC
>JABMQE010000110.1 GCA_013203415.1 Candidatus Falkowiibacteriota bacterium
GACTTAAATAAACAGGACAAATACTGCAAAAAAAATATAATCCAAAAACAATCAGGCAAATTAATCAGGTCTGTTTTAGATGTCCCATTCTCGAATGGAGTAATAGCAATTAATAGCACAAAACCCAATGCTTTTTCTAAACACGAAATTAACATTTTAAAACAATTTGCAAAAATAGTATCTCTTACTTACACCCGCGTAGAAAACCTTCTTAAAATAGAGGAGTCGGAAAAACGTTACCATACACTTTTCAACCAAGCTGCCGATGCTATCACTCTCCTTGATCCCGAAACTGGCGCTATAGTCGAATTTAACGAACAAACCCATAAAAATCTTGGTTATACTCGAAAAGAGTTTGAAAAGCTTCAAATCCCTGACTTTGAAATCATCGAATCAAAAAAACAAGTTCAAGAACATGCTAAAAAAGTCGTTAAAAATGGATATGATATTTTCGAAACAAAACATAAAACTAAAAATGGGACAATTATAAATGTTATGGTCAATAGCCATGCCATCCAGCTTCAAAGAAAAACTTTTATTCAAAGTATTTGGCGCAATATTACCAAGCGCGTCCAAACCGAAAATAAATTAAAACAATATCAGGAGCATTTGGAAGATTTAGTAAACGAACGTACCTGCAAGCTTAAAAAAGAAATTAACAAACACAAACAAACCGAAAAAGCCCTAACCGAAAATGAACAAAAATATCGCACCTTGGTTGAAAGCTCGCTTCAAGGAATTGCTATTGCCATGGGTCCATCCCCCCGCCTTGTCTATGTTAATCATACCCTAACTAAAATCTTGGGTTATACTAAAGAAGAACTAGTACCCTCAAACGAAAAAAAATTAAAAAGATTAATCCACCCAAAAGACCAAAAAACTTTTTTTGAAAGATTCCAAAAACGTTTCGCCGGCAAACAAATTAAACCCTGCTATGAATTTCGGGCCATATGTAAAGACGCAAAAATTCGCTGGCTCGAAATGTATTGTAAGAAAATTAAATATAATGGTCAAACTGCTGTTTTAGCTATCTTTATAGATATTACTGAGCACCGAAAATCCGAAAAAACCCTTGAAAAAACGCATAGAGAATTAAAAAAAGTAAACGAAAACCTAGAAACAATCGTTGCTAAAAGAACCCAAAATCTCCACGACATTAATCAAAAACTAAACAAGGCCATCCATTTCAAAAATAAATTTATTGCCGATGCCTCTCATGAACTCCGCACCCCCTTAACCATCATAAAAGGCAATCTCGATCTTATAAAAAGGGGCGACTGCAAGGATATTAGAAACATACTAAACGAAACCGAAATTATTTCCAAAGAGGTCGATAGAATTGTCGAAATTTTATCCGACCTAAATATCCTAACCCGCGCAGATTCCGGTGAAATCCCGGCGAAAAACGAAAAACTCGACTTCGGCATACTTGTCAAAAATGTTATCCAAGGGCTAAGCGACCTTGCCAAATCTAAAAAAATTAAAATAACATCAAACCTGCCGCCTACAAGTTTCTACGGCGATAAAGAAAAAATCGCAAGATTGGCTTACAATCTTGTCCTTAACGCTATAAACTATAATAACCCAAACGGCTGGGTTAAAATTTATTTAGTTCCTGAAAAAAATAATCTTAAATTAATAGTAGAAGATTCTGGAATAGGCATATCCAAGAAAGACCTCCCATTCATTTTCGAAAGGTTTTATAGAGTTGATAAATCCCGTTCCCATAACATAGCAGGCACAAAGGGAACCGGCCTGGGCCTTGCCATCTGCAAATGGGCTGTCGAAGCTCATAACGGCAAAATTGAAATCGCCAGCAAAATAAATAAAGGAACTATATTTACTATTACCCTTCCCCGATAAAGCCCAAAATTTTAACTTTTCTTTAATCTTTTGATGATATATTATAATTCGAAGGTATCTTCTTCCAGCGCTCGTCCTCAGCATAAACTTTGAGGAAGGGCCGAAAGAATTACACTTCAAAGAGCTAGTTTTTGTTCTTTAGCGTCTGGCTGGAATAGTTCCAACCAGATTATCCTATTTCGGAGGGTACCAGAAAGATGTGTTTTAGGGAGCACGTCTTTTTGGATACAAATAATACCTACCCACTTCTCGCCCCGCACCAAGCCCCAATAAAAATATTATTTACAAACAAAACAAAGCCGCAGGCGACTCCGAGAAATAAATAAAATCCAACAATCAAACGTTTCCGGGCTTTGGTGCTGGGGTCGGAGGGTACCAGAAAGATGTGTTTTAGGGAGCACGTCTTTTTGGATACAAA
>JABMQE010000111.1 GCA_013203415.1 Candidatus Falkowiibacteriota bacterium
GAGCTTCATCATGGGGTTAAAATACTGGATTCTTCCATTAAAGCCGCATCTGAATTGTCTAACCGATACATCACAGACAGGTTTTTACCCGACAAGGCGGTGGACTTAATGGATGAGGCCGCCTCTGCTTTGCGTTTAACAATAGAATCAGAGCCGCCCGAGCTTGAAGAGTTAAAAGACAAAATCACCAAGTTAAAGATTGAGAAAAAGGTTTTGAATAAAGAAAAGGGCTCTGACAAGCGGCTGAAAGTTGTTGACCGCTCAATAGCTGATTTAGATGAAAAAGCAGGGAGTTTAAGAGCCAAGTGGAGTTCTGAAAAGGGGGTTATCTTTGAGATAAAAGACCTAAAGAAAAAAATAGACGATGCGTCTTTCCAAATTGAGGTGGCAGAAAGAGAAGGTCAGCTTGATAAAGCAGCTGAATTAAAATATGGCCAGATACCAGAGCTAAAGAAACAATTGTCAGCCACAGATAAAAAACTTCAGGCATTGCAGAAAAAGAACCCCGTGCTTAACGAGGAAGTAACAGAAGAAGACATTGCTCAGGTTGTATCCAGATGGACAGGCATACCTGTAACCCGTTTGATTGAGGCAGAAGTGAAAAAGCTGGGAAAGATGGATGAGATTATGAACAAGAGGGTAATCGGCCAGGAAGAGGCAATCACGGCAGTAAGCAATGCCATAAGAAGAGGTAGAGCCGGCATTGCCGATGAAGAACAGCCAATGGGAGTGTTTTTATTCTTGGGGCCGACAGGAGTTGGCAAATGCGTTACTCCAGATACTATTTTATTTACTCACAAAGGCATTCTGCCAATAGAGAAATTTATACCAAAAGATTTAAAAGAGGATAAAATTGATCCACTTAGGGTTAAGCTTTATGGGAGAAATGGAGTAGAATTTACTTCCCAAGTTTATAATGGTGGTGTGAAACCGACTCTGCAAGTCAAGACTCTCCTTGGATACGAAATTGAAGGAACTCTTGTGCATCCCATTCTTACTCTTAATCAAAATGGGGAGATGGTGTTTAAAAAACTCCAGCATTTTAGTAGGGGGGACTATGTTGTAATACAGAGAAATCAACAATATTTTGGAGATAATAAAGAGATAAAATTTAACTTTGAGAGGAATAATCGGGATTACTGCTCGCAGCATATCAAAATTCCCAAAATTTTGACTGAAAAATTAGCAAGGTTTCTTGGTTATTTAGTAGGAGAAGGTTGTACTACTAACAAAAGGACAACAAAATTTTCTAATACAGATAAGTTTATCATTGAGGACGTAAACGATATTCTTAAGTGCGTTTTTGGTTTAAGGCTCATTCACTATAAGTGTGATAAGCCTCAAGATTTTTGGATTCATGGTGTTTGGTTCCGTCAATTTTTGGAAAAAATTGGTATTAATTATGGGAAGTCTGACTCCAAAGAAATACCAGAGATAATTCTTCGAGCTCCGAAAGAGTATGTTGTTGAATATTTAAAGGGTTATTTTGAGGCGGAAGGAAGCCCGATGCCATCTAATCATCGGGTTGAGGTATCTACTGCTTCAGAGAAGATGGCAAAGCAGATTCACATTCTTCTTTTAAATTTTGGTATAGTTTCCAATTTTAGAAAAATTTTTAATAAAAAAATTAAGAAATCGTACTATCGCATTGAAATTTTTGGAGAAAATATAGACATCTTTGCCAAAGAAATTGGCTTTTTAAGTAAAGAAAAGATGGGCCGGCTTCAGGCTTTATTAAACAAAAAAAGAAATCCTAATATTGACACGATCCCTTTTCTAAAAGAGAAATTAATAGAATTGAAGGAGTGTTATTTTGAGGGTGGATACAGCTATCGTGGTGCCTCTCATGCGCATTGTTTACAGAATTGGTATCCTAAAAACATAAGCTACGGCACCTTGGAATCAGTTCTCGAAGAACATAAGGTTGTAGAAACTACTCCTCAATTCCGTATTCTTGAAAATATATTAAAGCAACATTATCTTTATTTGCCGATTGTTGAGATTGTTCCTGGAAAATCCCAAGTATATGATTTTGTGGTACCCAGAACCCATTCTTTTTTTGGTAATGGGTTTATTAATCATAATACAGAAACCGCCCGTGTTCTTGCTGACTTCCTATTTAACACTGAAAAGGCGCTGGTTAGGGTGGATATGTCTGAGTATATGGAAAAATATTCAACCTCAAAGATAATTGGCTCACCGCCCGGCTATATTGGCCATGAAGAAGGCGGCCAGCTTACTGAAAAGATAAGGCGCCGACCTTACAGCGTTGTTTTGCTTGATGAAATAGAAAAAGCTCACCCCGAGGTTTTCAAC
>JABMQE010000112.1 GCA_013203415.1 Candidatus Falkowiibacteriota bacterium
CGACAAGCTCAGGGCTGGCCTTGGTAAGGGGGAGATAATTTTTGATGATTATTCTTTGATATTTTGATATATTAAAATCCCGCGCGCGAGTTGAGCAGAGCTCGACTGGCGGCGGGATTTTGCGTCCAAACGATTTTGGACCGAGCGAAGAAGGAGAGAGCCGGGCGACCTTAGCCGGCCTTCGAAGGACGGAACGAGGCACTGACCATCGGGGCACTAAGGCCACGATCGGAAAGTTTCGAACGTTGGTGCGGGGTGGCGGTGATGATAGTGTTGTTCCCGCCACTCACCTCTGCGTTGGAAAATGCATCCTCCAACCCGTGGGTTTCACAGAATTCCCTTAGGGCTGTTGGCGTCATGCCCTCTACCTTGTAAGCAAACTGTTTCTGTTCCAAAAAACACCTCCTTTGGCCAGGCGGTGAAGTAAGGATTTCTATTATTAGATTAGCACGAAAAATTAGGGGGGGTCAAGTTTTAATTTATTATTTATTATTTACTATTTATTATTCACTTACGACTACTACGACTACGACAGCCCATGAATTAGATTTTTGGTATAATAAGGATATGAAGATTTTAAGAAAATTGGCAAGTAATCTTTTTGATTTGGTTTTTCCGGTTGAGTGTTTGGGGTGCAGGAAAGATGGAGTTTTTGTTTGTGATGAGTGTTTGCGAGGGGTGAAATTAAAAAAGGATTTTCCGTGTGTGGTTTGCGGACGGGAAGCTTTTTTTGGAAGGACGCATAGGGAGTGTTCTAGGGAAACAAGTATTGACGGGGTTTTGTGCGCAACAGATTATAAGGATGAGCTGGTCGGGAAAATGATTAGGACTTATAAATATAATTTGGTGCGGGATTTAGGGCCTTCTTTGGGCTGGGTGATGATGAGGTATTTAAGGGGGCTGATGGGACGAGGCGAGCTGTCTAAGCAGAGGGCGCGAAAAGAAATGCTTGAGATGACGCCAGAGTTTTTGCGATTTTTTACCCCCTCTTTAGTTCTCCCCCTTGGTAAGGGGGAGATAACGAATCGAATAGTTCATCAGCCTGAAAAACCGGTTTTAATTCCTGTTCCCCTGCATGCAAGACGTTTGCGGGAAAGAGGATTTAATCAGGCAGAGATTTTGGCTGGTGAGCTTTCTAAATATTTTGATTGGGATGTACAAACAGATATACTGACTAGAAAAAAATATACGACAGCGCAGGTGAATCTTAAAGCAGACGAGAGAGCGCGGAATATAAAAAACGCGTTTGATAATAATGCGCCCGCCTTCGCTGAAGCTACGGCGGGTAAAAAAACGCGAAAGACGAATTTGGAAATAAAAAACAGGACTGTTATCCTGGTTGATGATGTTTTGACGACGGGAGCGACTTTGAATGAGGCGGGGATGGTTTTAAAAAATATGGGAGCAAGAGAAGTTTGGGGGGTTTGTTTGGCTAAGGATTAGCTTGACGGCGTGAATGCTTGAATGCCTGATGTTTTTACAACAAAAGAAATACTGATTTAAATCATGATTTAAATCAGTATTTCTTTTGGCGGGACGCTGAGCGTCCCAGTTGCCATGCTTAGTTTAGGTGAATCCCATTTTAGTTTTTTATTACTTTACGAAATTCCTCAAATTTATCTGCTGCTTTTTCAGCTAAAAATAAAGGTATCATTATGTCTTTTATGTCTAATTTTACTTTTGCTCGTTCACTTACAAATGACGCAAATTTTGCTCCCACTCTTGATAAATCGGAATTCTCCACCAAAACCTCGTTGTATGTTTTGTACCTTAAATTAAAGTCGTCGCAAACAACTTGTCGCATTTTACTGTCGTAATTGTGTTTTTTCAATCTATTGTAGTACTGGTTATGTATTTCATCAAGAATTAATCTGTGCCATATTTCAGGAAATATATCAGCCTTTTGAAATAACCAAAAAAGTAGTGCCGTGGATTCGAACTTCAACACTTCTTTGTGTTCGGGTTTTTCAATCTGCCCATTTTTCTCAAAATGCTTAATTGTTTTTTCAACTATTTTTGCAAATTCCTCCAAAATAAACGACGAGCTAACCCTTGTCATATTTCTATACTTTTGATGTTTTAGGAATTTTTTAATCATACTTTTAAGCCCTTATCCCTACTCTTTTAACAATTTTTTATCTTGCGGTTCTTCTAAATAATTTTTTCTTGAAGAAACCAGTTTACCGCTCTTTTTTTCTAAATCTTTTCTTGCCTTGCCTGACACACTGCCGCCTTGCTGGGCTGTTTGCTTATTTTCGTCAAAGCCAACGGCATCTCTGGTTCTTGTTATCTCTGTGGTTGCTGCCTCCCCCAACATGGAAAAAATTAACTCTAAATCTGTCATGTGATCCCTTAAGTTTTCTCGTTTAAGTTTTTTGAATTTCTTATATTCTGACGGCGTCATATCAAAAGCGGCTTTTGAAATTTCGGCTGTTAAAATTGCATACTCTTTTTGCCCTTTTATAGCTCGGTTTTGCCATTCGCTTGTTAATTCTTCCCGAATAGCAATCCCTCGCATCCTCTTCTCAATCCAGTCATCCGAATAGCCCTTTGCCTTATAAATCGCTCGGGTTCTTTTCATGGCCAACTCTGGATCCTCTATTTCTTGAATTCTTTCATATCCCACTCTGGCTAACCACTTTTTAAATGGTTCTGCTTTGGGAGAGGGAATTGACTGGATAATACGAAATATCCCCTCTGTATTAGCACAATTCACATTCTGTCTTCCCCCGGCTGTTTCAATTCTAAGGGGGTGGACAATTTGTCCATACCCCTTGGAGAGCTCCATATCACGACGACGCATTTTATTTATATAATCCTTGGGGTTTACAGAGTTGGTTACGGCCAAAACAACATCTTCAACTGCAAACCACCATTCATTATTATGAATCATTTTTCTTACTTCTCTGCCCCTGAAAACGGCTATTTTTGTAGTAAGGGTATCAATTTTTGGTTGCTCTTTGTTAGTAGGCATAAATTTTTAACAAAAATTTGATCTGGACATCTGGCGGGACGCTAAGCGTCCTAATCGCCACGCTAAGCGTGGCGGTGGGGGTGGGATTCGAACCCACGGTACCCGTAAAGGCACTCCGGTTTTCAAGACCGGTGCATTCGACCACTCTGCCACCCCACCATAGTTTTACAA
>JABMQE010000113.1 GCA_013203415.1 Candidatus Falkowiibacteriota bacterium
GCATTTGGCTTTGATCTTTTCTCAAATTCTTCAAGGAGAGCTGGACTTGAAGAAGCAAGGGATACAAACAAACCAGTCGCCACGGCGCCTATTCGTCTTGTACAGGAGAAAGGCGAGCAAATGGGCTTTTTGGTTTTTTTGCCAGTGTATAAAAACAACGCGTCAATAGAGACCGTAGGAGAAAAACGGGAAGCGCTTATTGGTTATATTTCAGCGGTTTTTAGAGCAGGTGATCTACTCACAGAGTTTTTAAATGTGTTTCCCGAATCCAAGAGCGTACACTTAGAGGTGGTAGATACGCGCGCGCAAAAAGAAGGAGAAACAGATTATTCGGTTTTTAATCAATATACGCCAGAGAATTATGCTCATGAATTTACAGCAGAGCGCAGTATTACAGTTGGAGGTAGAGAGTGGATGCTTTCTTTTCATGAGCTTCCTGGATTTTCAGCATTGGTTGGTGCCGAGCGCTACGTACCCACTGCCGTTGTTGTTGCGGGGGTGCTTTTCAGCCTACTGCTTTTTTTAATTTTATACTCGTTTTCAACATCCCGCGATCGCGCGTTGTCGCTGGCAAAAAGTATGACAACTGAAATTAATAAAAGTAAAAATGATATGAAAAAAGTTCTGCAAGAAGCTAAAGAAAGCAAAGCCGAATCGGAAGAGATGAATGACGCTATGGTTGGTCGGGA
The DNA here is from genome assembly GCA_013203415.1 of Candidatus Falkowiibacteriota bacterium. Taxonomy (GTDB): domain Bacteria; phylum Patescibacteriota; class Patescibacteriia; order UBA2591; family JABMQE01; genus JABMQE01. Next base: position 690 of record JABMQE010000113.1, read on the forward strand.
GATGAGGATGATTGAATTAAAAGAAGAAATAGCTAAATTAAAATCAAAAGAATAATATCAGCCAGAGGCTGACCAGCCTTCGGCTGGAATTAATAAACTAATTAATTCAAATCATATGTTAATAGAATGGAAAAATGAATACAGTGTTGGCGTTAAAGAGATAGACGAACAACACAAGGTTATTATTTAAACTAATTAATGAACTGCATTCTGTTATTACCGGAGTAAAAGATAAAAAAGAATTGGAGCATATAATAAAAGAATTAGCAAATTACGGCCAATATCATCTTGCCAACGAAGAAAAATATTTTGATAAGTTTGACTATGTCGAGGCAGATGCTCACAAGGCCATACATAAAAAATATATTGAAAAGATTTCAGATTTTCAGGAAAAGTTTAAGACCAGTAAAATTAAAACTACTTTTGAATTAGTCGATTTTTTGGAAGATTGGTGGATTGGCCATATTAATAATATTGATAAAAGATATACTAAGACTTTTAACGAACATGGGTTTTATTAATGTTTTTGAAATATGCAGAAAAAAGATTTAGGAAAACCACATTTTAATCTAAAAAATTTTTTATTTGGAACAATAAATAGAAGATTGCTTCTTAGTTTTTTGCTTTCCGCTGTTATTCCATTAGTTATTATAGGCTATATTAGCTTTCGTTCTTCAAGCGACATTTTGATAGACACTTCTTTGATTAGTATGGAAAAAGATATTGATTGGCATGCCAAGGAAATTAATTTGAGCTTAAATAGATTTAGAGATAATATTTTTTTTATTAGCAATACCCCGCCTATACAAGGGATTATTCGGGCCAGAGCCAATGATGGGGTTGATCCGTATGATGATTCAACTTATGAACAATGGATTGACCGTTTGGCAGTAATTTTTAAGGCAATAGCCAGTTCTGATAGCGCTTATACCCAAATTCGTTATTTGGATGAAGATGGCAATGAACTTGTGCGAATTAATTCCAACGACAAGACTATAATGCGAGTGTCTGAAGAAGAGCTTCAGAATAAAAAGAATAGGCATTACTTTACCGAGACAATGGTCATGGATAAGGATACTATTTATATTTCCAAGCTTGAATTAAATAGAGAAGGCAACCTTTTACAGATAGAAGCGCCGCATAAACCGGTGATTCGATACGCTACGCCAATATTTGACAGCGAGGGAGCAAGGAAAGGAATCGTTATCGCGAACATATCTTTTGAGCCGCTTTTAAATACGCTTAATTCAGTTTCTAAAGAAGAACGTTCTGTTGCCGAAGATCAGTATAAGGGTATCACTGAATTTTTGATTGACAAAGATGGTTTTTATTTAATCCATCCACAGGAAAGTAAACGCTGGGGCGGCCCGCAGGATTTAGATACTGGAGAGAATCTTAAAAATGATTTTTCTATGGATATGGCGTCTCAAATCATTTCTGGGGCGTCAGGCGCAGTTGATATGCCAGAGCATGAACATGTTTTGACTTATAAACCCATTTTTCCAGACAAGGAAAACAAAGACCAATTTTGGGTTATATTTAAGATTACTCAAAGAGACGTAGCTCTGGCTCCAGTTTTATATTTTAAAAATATTTTACTTGTTATTGGTTCTATTTTTCTATTATTGGTTATAATACTGGCATATTTCACCTCGCGTTTGATTTCAAAACCAATTAAAACATTGCGTCAAGGGATAAATATTATTGAAAAAGGAAATCTAGACCATAAAGTCAGTACTGGCGCGCCGGACGAGATAGGTCAGTTGTCACGATCTTTTGATAAAATGATTGGGGTGATAAAGAAATCAAGGTTAGAAATTGAGCAAAAAGTTGAAGAACAGACAAGGGATATAAGAGGACAGCAGGAAAAATTAAAAAAACAGCAAAGAGCCATATTAAATATTTTAGAAGATATTAAAGAAGAAAAAGATAAAGTTTCCCGCGAAAAAGAAAAGGTTGATACCATTTTATACAGTATTGGCGATGGAGTGTTTGTGATTGATGCTGATTACAAAATTGTACTGCTCAATCAGGTAACAGCTGCTATTTCTGGATTTAACGTTGAAGAGTCAATAGGCAAAAAATATAATGAAATATTAAAATTTGTTTTTGAAGAAAGCAAAAAAACTAATGATAAATTTATCAAAGATGTTTTTAAAACGGGAAAGGTTCAGGGCATGAGCGGACATACATTGCTTATTACTAAGAATGGCAAAGAAGTGCCGGTAGCGGACAGCGCTGCTCCGCTTAAGGATAAAGATGGCAAGGTTACCGGTGTTGTGGTTGTATTTCGAGATATTACTCATGAAAGAGAAGTAGATAGGGCAAAAACTGAATTCGTATCTTTGGCTTCGCATCAATTGCGCACTCCTTTGACTTCGATAAATTGGTATGCGGAAATGCTTTTATCAGGCGATGCTGGTAAGTTAAGTGATGAACAGAAGCAGTTTTTAGATGAGATTTATGAAGGCAACAAAAGAATGGTTGATTTGGTGAATGCTTTATTAAATGTTTCGCGCATTGAGCTTGGAACTTTTACTGTTGAACCAGAGCCAACTGATTTTAACAAGGTTGCCGAAAGTGTTTTGGATGAACTTAAACCAACGATTCAAAAAAAGAATTTGCAGGTTAAAGTTGACTATGGCAAAGATTTGCCGAAAATTAATGCTGATCCAAAATTAATCAGAATTGTTTTCCAGAATTTGCTTTCCAATGCTGTTAAGTACACTTTGGATAGGGGACAAGTCAGTTTGGGAATTAGGAAGCAGGATAGAAATGTTTTAATTACAGTTGGTGATACTGGCATGGGCATACCCAAAAATCAGCATGATAAAATATTTAGTAAATTGTTCCGGGCTGATAATGCAAAATCAACTGATGTGGAAGGCACTGGCCTTGGCCTTTACTTGGTTAAATCAATCGTAGACGCTGCTAAAGGCAAGGTTTGGTTTGAATCAGAGGAAGATAAAGGTACGACTTTTTACGCGTCTATTCCTTTGACGGGCATGGAAAAGAAAGAGGGGACTAAAAAGTTAAAATAAGACAGTTTACTGCCTTTTTTTATAGTGTCCCATTTGTCCCATTTAGGCTATCATAACCCCGACCGGACTGCGTTATTTTGCGTAGTACAGAACCCTTAGGAATTCCCCAAAGACCTTGATTTGGTGGTTCTAGACCTAGGTGGGGGGCTATAAAAAATCACCATCTTTTGTTGGTGGTTTTTTTATGTTATAATTTAATTATATA
>JABMQE010000114.1 GCA_013203415.1 Candidatus Falkowiibacteriota bacterium
CGACAAGCTCAGGGCTGGCCTTGGTAAGGGGGAGATAATAAAGTTAATTATATTTACTTATTATTGTCGCCCTTGGTGCACTCCCCACGGTAGAAAGCCCATTCCTCGCACTCGCTATTTTCGAAAATACAAACCCCGTAAGTGCCTTTGGTTTTTTTGTCTATGCGGAACTCTATTTTTCCGCCTTGCTCTTCGCAAAAAACAGAGGCCGGATTGGCAACTTCGGCATCATCGCCATTTTCACCATTTTTTTTGGCTTCGTTTAGATCGATTTCTTCCTTAGTTAAAGAATTGATAAAGCGGAGGGTTTTTATAATTTCTTTATAATTTTTGTCTGGCTTTGCGGTTAGGAGAAGTTTTAGGACTTTTTGATTGTCTGGGCTTACAGCAAAAAAGCCAAGTTCCTGCCATTTGTCGCCCTCGCCGATAGAAACATCGAAGGTTGGGTATTCGCCAAGGGTTATTTCGGCGGGCTCGATTTTGCAGGGCTCTGTTTCGGATTCGGCATAATTGGAGTTTAGCCAGTTTTCGAACTCTAGGTTTTTTGGGTTGTTTAGAACTTCGATTTCCCAGCCGTCAAAAACCACGGCATTACCTATGATTTCGAAATCTGTATCTTCGGCGTATTGGAAGCTGATGCCTAAGTCCTCGTTGGTTTCGGTTTTCCAGGTTAGGGAAACATCCTCGCCCGGGATTTCGATTCTATCAACCAAAATCTGCTGACCGCCATAATCGGCAACATCGGTTAGAATCTCGCCGTAAAGAATAACTTCCTTGTCTTTATCTTTTATCTCGTTGATTTTTTTTATAAGGGGCAGGGCAAGAACTTCTAGGCCGTATTCGCTGCCGCCTTCGCTTACAAAATAATCATCATACTGCGAGCCCTTTGGGGTGGATAAAACTTTGCCCTTTAGGCCGTCTTTAATATTATTGTTTGCAGGACTAGTGGTTGAGTTGTTATCGCCCTCTTGTCCTTGCTTGGCCTGGAAAATGCAGCCGCCTAAAGCCAAAAGGCCCAAGAGCAAGAAAATAACAAAGAGGCGGGTGCTGGTTTTTCTGGCTTGACCCTCCTTAACAGTGATATTATCAAACATGGATTTTTGTAAATTATAAATCTAGTTTTAGTTTAGCACTTTTTTGGAATTGGTGGCAAGGGGATATGGAAAGCCCGGAAACACGAATGCTTCCGGGCTTCGACGATGTAGACCTCCAGGCCCTACTTGCCCTCCTGATCGAGATAGGCCAAGGACTCGTCGTACTCGTTCCTGGTGATAAGGTCGCAGCCGAGGAGGATTCGGAAGAGCTCCCGCGCCTTGAATATCGCATGGAGCCGACGGCCATTGGCTGCCAGCTGCTCTTGGGCGCCTTGCTCTCTATCCACGACCACTAGAACATCGCGGACAGTGAGATCGGCCGGAGTCGGCGGGTCGCCTGGGAACTCGGCTGCTTCCAAGGTTTTGATGGCTTCCTCCTTGGAATGTGCTCTGGTGACCAGGTCGTCCACGACCAGAACCCGATTGTGCCGCCGGAAGTTTCCCAAGACCGTGGCCCTGACCCCGTAGTCTTTGACCTCCTTGCGCGGGGTAATCTGCGGGATGCCGGTTGCGATAGACAAGGCCGTCGCAATCGGCGAGCCGCCATAGGGGATGTCGGCCAAGCAGTCGCAGATAATCCTGCAATCAGTGAGCATGCTCTCCATTAGAGTGGTGATGGTCCGAAGCGAGCCCTTTGGATCGGAGCGAACGAGACGAAGATCGAAATAGAACGGCGAGAGCGGGGCATCTGGTTCTGTTTCGTGGAGCTTGAGCCGAAACCACCCGAACTTTACGGCTCCGATTTTGTGGAGCTGCACAGCCAGAGTAACCCGATCCGCACCCCACGTTTCGTAGAACGTTTTTACGCTCATTGCGTGATCCTCCATGTTGCAGATGAGTTGCGCGTGAGAAGCATTAAATCTTATCCAAACGAATAGAGCCATCACCTCCTTTTCTGCTCGAGTGATTAAGAATGAACGATTAGGTTAATTTAGCAAAATGAAGGGGTTTAGTCAATTAAAAAAACCCCTTGCGGGGTATGTCAGTATTTAAATCAGTATTAAAATACTGACATATGTACTGACATCTTGGGTGGCTTAAGTAGATGTTGATTTTTTTGAAGTTTTAGGTTATACTGTTAAAAACAAGCCGCCTTCGTCTAGTGGCTAGGACGCTAGATTCTCATTCTAGTAACAGGGGTTCGATTCCCCTAGGCGGTACCAAAAATTTATATTTTATAACCAAAAAAGACTGGCAACGTTTGCCAGTCTTCAGGTTATTTTCATATTTTTATATTTTTTTATTTTTATTTTTTTTGGCCAAAAATTATCCTGTTTTTAGAGATCGTTTTTGGGGGCAAAAAATGTGTTTTTACCCGTCTTTAAATAATAAGATGGTAAAATTAAAAGAGAGTTACTAAGGTAATAAAG
>JABMQE010000115.1 GCA_013203415.1 Candidatus Falkowiibacteriota bacterium
ATCATTGATTCGTTCATCCCGTTTATCCCAATCGTATTAAAATGATTTTTCCAATAAGTTCCAAATCTTTTGTTAACCCCTTCTAAATACACCCGGCAATAAGGATATAATCCTTCATCGGTAAAACTATCCAGCATCTTTCTTTTTACTTCCAAGCTCTGCCGGCCCAAACGCATTAATTTATCCAATCTTTCAAAATAATCCTTTTTATCTTTTGCCAAATGCCCAATCCGCGACATATTAATTGTAACCACCCCAATCGAGCCGGTTAAAGGATTAGCCCCAAAAAGTCCGCCCCCCCGTTTTCTTAACTCCCGATTATCCAAACGCAAACGGCAGCACATGCTTCTTGTATCATCCGGATCCATATCACTGTTAACAAAGTTAGAAAAATAAGGCGTCCCGTACTTTGCTGTCATCTCGAAAATCTTATCCGTTACTTCGCTCTCCCAATCAAAATTCTTGGTAATATTATAAGTTGGAATCGGAAAGGTAAACACCCGGCCGCTCGCATCTCCTTCCATCATCACATCTGCAAAAACTTTATTAAATAAATCCATCTCTTCTTGGAATTCTCCATATTTCTCACTTCTAGGCTGGCCTCCAATAATCACCGCGTCATCTTTTATAATCTTTGGCACCTTAAGATCAAGTGTCACATTAGTAAAAGGTGTTTGAAATCCTACTCGCGTCGGCACATTCATATTAAACAAAAACTCCTGCATCGACTGCTTCACTTGCTTGTAATCAAGATTATCATAACGGATAAAAGGCGCTAAATAAGTGTCAAAATTAGAAAAAGCCACTGCTCCGGCAATCTCTCCCTGCACCGTATAAAAGAAATTAACTATTTGCCCCATAGCCGTCCTAAGATGTTTCGGCGGCTTACATTGAATTTTCCCGCTTACTCCGCCAAAACCCTGCATCATCAAATCTTTTAGATCCCAGCCCGTACAATAAGGCGCCAACATATATAAATCATGGATATGAAGCTCTCCATTATTATGAGCATCCCGCACCTCTGGCGAATAAATCTTATTTAACCAATAGTGTTTAGAAACCGCACTTGCCACGTGGTTATTTAAACCTTGCAAAGAAAAGCTCATATTCGCATTTTCCTTAACCAACCAGTCCGTCTGCGCCAAATATCCCTCCATAACCTTATCCGAATCTACAAACGCTTGATACTCTCTAATCTGCTTGTGCTGTTCCCTATAAAGAATATAAGCCCGCACTGTTGCTGTTAAACTCTCATCTACCAAAACTTCTTCTACCAAATCCTGCACTTCCTCCACTGCCGGAATTGTCCGCTCGTGGAATTTCTTGCCCAATTTATTCGCTACCTTGCCCGAAAGCTTGTTTGCCCGCTTCTTATCTCCCTTATCAGTCGCTTCCAAAGCCTTAAGAATCGCTTCTGTAATTTTTTCCTGATCAAAATCAACAATCCTCCCGTCGCGTTTACAAATCTTCGTAACTTTCTTCTTTTCTCTGCCTGGTATTGGTAATGGTATACCCATTATTTTTATACCTCCATTTTTAGCAAATTTAACTTGCTAAAAAATTAAATTATATTTTAGAGCAAAAAATATTAGACACACTAAAAAATACATGTCTAATATCTTTATCTTCGAAAAACAAAAACCCCATACTATTCTCTACAACTCCCATTCCCTCCAGAAAGGATTGCAAAATTTTTTAATGAGAATCATCCGGGGAAATTTTTATTTTTGTCTTTTTTATTTTTTGGTATGTTCAGTATATCACAACCCATCAAGTAAGTCCTGTGGATAACTCTCTTTTACGATACACAATACACATATCACGAGCCACAAAAAATGAATCGTGATACGTGTATCGTGTATCGTGAAAATAAAATAGACCGCGCTTACTGCGGTCTATCACAAAATATTATAAATTAAATCATCCCATTTTTTTTCGTATAAACGCCGGAATATCAAGCTTTTTTTCTTTATCGTCTTTTTCTTCTTCCTTATTTTCCTCTTGGAACAAATCCCCTTCCTTGTCTTCCTCCGGCAAAATCTCTTCGTCCTCATCTAATTCTAATGTCTCTTTAACTTTTCTCTTAAGGCCATCTTCTTCCTTTTTATCCTTTTGTTCAAAAAAATGTAATTTATCTGCCGGAATCTCTTCCTCTTCCCGTGTCACCCTTGCCACTCCTCCTGCAAAGCCAGTCGCCACTACCGTTATCTTAACCTCGTCTTTTAAGGAGTCATCTATATTAGCCCCAAAAATAATTTTGGCCTCGTTATCAGCCATCTCGGTAATCACCTTAGCGGCCTCGCTCACTTCGTGCATTCCTAAACTCTTATCTCCAGTTACTGTAAATAAAATTCCCTGCGCTCCCTCTATTGATAATTCTAAAAGCGGGCTATCGATCGCCATCTTGGCCGCCTCGGTTGCTCTGTTATCGCCGCTCGCCTGGCCAATTCCCATCAATGACGAACCCGCATCTTTCATTACCGCTTTTACATCAGCAAAATCAACATTAATCAAGCCCGGAATTGTGATTACTTCCGAAATGCCCTGAACCCCCTGCTTTAGAACCTCGTCCACCACTCCAAAAGCATCCAAAAGGGTAGTTTTTTTATCTACAATTTGTAAAATTCTGTCATTGGGAATTGTAATAATCGTATCTACTTTATCTTCTAATTCTTCCAACCCCCTCTCCGCAATTTCCATTCTCTGCAAACCCTCAAAACTAAACGGCTTGGTAATCACTGCCACTGTTAATGCTCCAACATCCCTCGCCACATCAGCAATCAAAGGCGCTGCTCCAGTCCCTGTCCCTCCGCCTAAACCGCAGGTAATAAAAATCATATCACTGTCGCGTAAAGCATCGTGAATCTCATTTTGGGATTCTTCGGCGCTTTTCCGGCCGATACCCGGATTCATCCCTGCTCCCAAACCCTTGGTTGTATTTTTTCCGATATGAAGTTTTTTGCCTGCCTCTGAATGGTGCAATGCCTGCGCATCCGTATTAATCGCCATAAAATCAACCCCTCGGATTTTATCTCTAATCATCCGATTGATTGCCGCATTGCCGCTTCCTCCAATCCCCACCACTCTTATTTTAGCAAATGTCTCAATATCCGGTTTAACTTCGGGCATAACGTCGTTTACCTGCCCACCGAAGCTCCACTAGGAGCGTAGGTGGGTTTATTTATTAATTTATTGGTTTATTGATTTATTTACCTCGCCGTAGTCCAGCTTAGCTGGACGAAGGCGGGTTATTCAGTGAACTTAAAACCTCTCGCAAACACATCGAAAGTTTCGATGATCTGTTGAGGGCTTTCACCCTTAACAGCTAAACTAAGATAATATAAATCTTTATCTTTCAAATAAGAAAACAAAACTTCAGTATCGGTAACTTCAATGATCGTTTCGTTCTCAGGATCCCCCTCAAAAATAACCTCACCCTTCTTAAGTTGTCTCATTACTCTATAAGAAGGTACATCATTTATCGTCAAATATTCTTCATTTATTAAAGGCATAGCCATTCTGCCCGCTTCCAGCTTCAAGGCCTCTTCTTGAGTAGCATCCTCCGACACTATATTCTCGCTTAATGATAATTCGACTCTAAAACTTTCCTCTTCATCTGTAAAATATACAACCCCTGTTTTCGTCCGACCACGTAACCAACCTCCTGGATTATCTAACTCAACCCCCAACTCCTCATTCCGATACGTCTGCCAATCACCAGTCTCATCACCTTCATCACCATCATCAACCGGCTCGGAACCATCATCAGTCACTCCCGGCTCACCATCTCCGTCATCCGTCGTCTGTCCTCCGTCATCCGATAATCCACAGCCGGCTAAAACAAAAACACTTATTAAAACTGTCAGAAAAAATAATTTTTTCATTTTGTTTTAGTTAGTATTTATGTTATTCAACAAATTCAAAACTTGCGATAATTCCCTCTGCATCCTGCCTTGCTTCTTCGGCGCTTAAATCACGATAACTTAACGGTTCTTGCGCAAAACCATAAACCGCAACAACTTCACCATTCTCCTCTATCAAAGTTGGGTGGGGTTGATCCAAACTTATCTCCATAGCCCAACTAGCCGAACTATAAATACTGATTGCAAAAACACTTCCATTCTCTCCATCCTCGAGTGGTAAATCAAAATAAAATATTTTCACATCATCATAACTAGTCTTACTTTCCTCCTTAACCTCATAACCTTCCCAAGTTTCTGGAATAGCTACCTTAAAACCATACTCTTCATTCTGATAAACCTGCCCTTCTGTCACTCCATCACCATCCCCATCACCATCACCATCACCATCACCAACCGGCTCGCCATCTCCATCAGCCACCCCTGGCTCACCATCACCCCCGTCAACCGGAGTATCATCTTTTGTCCCGCATCCAGCCAAAATTAAAACACCAATTAAAAGTGTTAAAAAAATAAACTTCTTCATAGTTTTTGTAATTAATATTTAGTCCTCCATCTTATATTATTATTAAATCTTTAGCAAGTGAATAAACTGTGAACTTGCTATTCTCCGTATTTGCGGCATTCGCATTCATTCGCCTGCCCGCCATCGAGTTCGCTCGAAAGCGAAGTCGGGCGGGTAAATTTGCATTTTAACTAAATGACAAATAGAAAATGGAAAAATTTACGGCTTCAGCCTCTTTACCATATCCTTAACCCTCTTAAACAAACTCCCCCCAGACAAACGTCCTCCTCCCTCAACATGCTGCAGTTGCCTGCCCCAAAGCACCAGCCCAACTGCTGTTGAAAAATCCAAATCATTAACCTTATCAATCACCGTAGAAATATTTTTAGGATAGCCAAGCGATGCCGGCAACCTAAAAACCTTTTTTGCCATATCCACCATCCCCGGCATCATCGCCCCCCCGCCGGTAAGCACCACTCCGCTCGGCAGCTTCCCGCTTCTGTTTATATCTTTTAGAACCTCGTCCACCATCGAAAAAATCTCCTCCACTCGCGCCTCGATAACCATATATAATTCTTTTTTAGAAATACTTCCTTCTTCTTCACCATCAATTTCCGCTAAGTTAATCTCGTCTTTGGCTTTTGCGTCTTTAGAAAGAAGCATGCCATGATCCAATTTTACCTGCTCTGCTAGCTCAATAGAAGTCCTAAGGCCGATCGCAATATCATTAGTAATATGATTTGCTCCCACCGGCAAAACTTTCGCTGTTAACACATCCCCTTCCTCGAAAACTGCTACCGAAGTTGTCGCCCCGCCGATATTTACCACTGCCACCCCCAGCTCCTTTTGCCGTGGGCCCAAAACCGCCTCTGCTGTTGCCAAAACACCAAAAACCAAATCATCAATATCTACTCCTGTTCGATAAACACATTTAGTTAAATTTTTTATCTGCGCCGCCGGCCCTTCGATCATCTGCGCCTCCACTTCCAGCCGAACGCCGGTCATTCCTACCGGATCTTTTATCATCTCTTGGCTATCCACCTTAAAAAATCTCGGAATCACATGAATAACCTCGTAATTCGGAGGTGTTGCTACTGTCTGGGCCGCTCCCAAAGCCCTTTCCACATCATCTTCTCTAATCTCATTATCCGCTTTTGCCACCGCCACCACTCCTTGGGTTTCCTGCGATATTATATCGCTTCCCGAAATCCCTACATAAGCATGGCCTGCCGCCATGCCTGTCATTCGCTCAACCTTTTCTAAACAACCAGAAATCGAAGACACTGCATCTTCGATGCTGCTGATCACTCCCTTGCTCACTCCTGCTGACGGGCTAAGCGCCCCCCCGATAACCTGAAACTTATCCCCTTCCCCTTCCTGAGCCATCACAACCTTAACATTGATAGAGCCAACATCTATTCCTGTTATAGTTTTTTCTTTCCTAGCCATAAAAATTCACTCCAAAATAAAAATTATAATCACCTTTTTTAACTGATTATATTACTTAAATAAATTTAATAATTTCTGCTCCTCGCCTTGCATTATCTTTGCTTCTCTCTCACCCTTCTCATGATCATACCCCAATAAATGTAATATCCCATGAACCAACAAAACTATCATCTCTAGGCGCATCGAACAACCCTGCTCCCTAGATTGCCTCTTTACCTGACCGTAACCAATAATCACTTCCCCCAAAAATTTCTCTTCTTTCTTGGGCATTACCATCTCACTGCCATCAGATTCCCTAAAACTCAAAACATCCGTGGCCTCATCTCTTTTTCTATATTTTTTATTAAGCTCCGTGATTTCTTTATCCCCCACCAAAGCAATCGAAACATCCCCTTTTTTCTTAAGTTCCCTTAAAATTCTAGCTACCACCGACTTAACCCACCCCTGGCTCACCCCAGCTTTTACTTTATTATTAAACTCAACCATAAACACTAACAAAAAATGTGTTAAAATAAATCTGTCTTCCGTTATCCGTCCCCTGTCCCCCGAATTATTCCAGCACAAACGTCGCAATCACATCCTCCACTTCCTCTGCCCTTTCTCCTAAATCACTCCCGTAATAAGTGCTCTTTCTATAAGTAAAAACATATTCACTATCAACATTAACCAAAAGCGGTGATTCATCAAGCAAACGAACCTCATCCCAAGTCGTAAAATCAAAAATATCTATAAAAAACATTGCGCATTTGTCATAAGGGCTGCACTCCTCCGGAAAGTCTGTCCCTAACCTAAATATTAAAGAATTAGAACTTAAACCTCCGCCCCAATCATTTTCATACTCAACCATGTCATAACCCTCCCAAAGAAGCGGCAAAACCAAACTAAATCCGTATTGTTCGTTTTGGTATGCATATCCCCCTGCTAAAAGCTCCGGAAAATGAAAAGAAGAAGCCATCCCGTCAAAAGTTGTCTTAAAACCGGCCTCATCATTAAGCCCCGCATTATAATTAATCAAATATATATCTTCATCTAAAGATATATAGGCTGTAAATTGGTCCAAACTCCAGGCTGTTTCCAAATCATTAATCAAACCGGTCTTAATCTGGTCTTCGTCCACTCCGCTTGCCTGCAACAAATACCATTCCCTGGGCTTTAATTTATCCGGATTCTCCTGAATCATAATCCGCACCGTCTCCCCTGTATCTCCCGAAGAAAATGTTATCATCCCTGCCTCGCCTTCGGTAACATCCCACATCATCGGGTAATAAATAACATAGCCCATTTCCTCGCTTTCATAACTCTCTAAACTAGCATCAAGCTCTTTATTAAGTTCTGCCTTATAAAAAGCCATCACTTCCGCCTCATCGCCATAACCATCACCAATAGTATCAGTATTATCCGCCTCAAACAAATACAAATCCTCCTCTTGGTCCGTCAAACCGTCGCCATCAGCATCAACCGCATCTGGAATCGCCCCGATTGGCAATATTTCCGAACCCGGATCGTCCGGATCATCCAAATCATCATCCCCAATTAATAAACCCAAAGCTATCTTGCCTCGAGGTAAACCATCCATCTCAATCTCCATTTTATCAATAATCTCATTAATCTCTCCCACTAAAAAGCTGACTTCCGGCTCTTCTTCCCAATTTAATATTTTTAAATCACTTCCCGAAAATTTTCCTAAATCATCGCTATTATAAAAAATCTCAACCACTAAGTCACCTTCCGCTAACATTACCCCTCCCGGCTCGAAAGAATAAACCCCGCCGATTATCTTAAAAGTATTGTTGTTGTCATCGGATATCATATCCTTCTCCGGCATACCCGCGCTTACCACAAGCTCCAGATATTCCAATTCTTTTCTCATCTCGAAACTAATCGCCCCTACCAGCTCTCCCCCTGTTTTTGTCACCTCTTTTCTAAAAATCGCTGTCTCATCCCCGTCATCATCCCCGGGCTCTCCCCCGTCTCCGTCATCATCACCAGTCCCATCTCCATCGCCATCCAAAGAATCCGAACCAGAAGAATCATCTCTATCCAAGACAAGGTCGCCATCGTCTCCTCCAAAAATCATATTATTAAAAGATTCGCTAAAAAGCAACAAACCCGTAAACGCCCCCATAATCAAAACAAAAGCAGCAACCACAATAATTATCAAAAGAAACTTATTCGACTCTTTTCCTTTTGGTAAAAATTTTTCCGGCATTGTTTTTATCTTGCTCTCATCAATCTCAACACTGCCGGGAAGCCCCGCGCCCTGCGGGGTGACTGGCTGGCCCAGCTCTTTTGGTAAATCTTTATTTTTTTTCTTGGATAAACTAAACATTTTATTTTGGAAAAATATATTTAACTAACACTCCTTTCAATTAATAAATTTATTTATCACTCTCCGCCACCCCAGGAATCTTTCTCTATCTTCCATTGTTCTCCTTCTTTATAAAGAATAATTGTCCCTTTATTGGTTGACCCAAGCTCGTCCACTTCCGGCTTGCTGTTGTCCAATGCCTTGATAGTCACCTTGCCTCCACTCTCCTCTACAGAAACTATCTCCAAATTCACCCGCTTAACCATCCAAAGCTGCAATAATTGGAGGGTCTGCAAAACCATATCTTCGGGAACCCCTACTAATTTATCCATCGCTTCTTGGGGCATATAATCTTTTACCATCTCAAAATTTCCCGATTCTAGGGCTGCTAAATAACTAATATAAGCTGCCTGTCCCTCCGCTGATAAAGAATCTCCGCCGCCATTCTCCACATCATCCAATCTTCCAGGTCCCATCGGGTCGTATCCATAATCAACCTCGTTGCCGTCAACATAACCATCGCCATCAGTATCTGGCTCCAAGGGGTCGGTTTTATAAATTTCTATTTCTTGTCTATCTGTTAAACCATCCTCGTCACTATCTGGATTATTAATATCCGTGCCTAAAGCTAATTCTTCTTCATCAGTCAGTCCGTCTCCGTCTGTATCCAAAAACACTCCCGGATCAAACACCTCGTCTCCATCCCCGTCCCCATCTTGGTCTCCTTCGTCCCCATCTTGGTCTCCTTCGTCCCCATCTTGGTCTCCTTCGTTACCGTCTTCTTCTCCATCTGAATCATTATCCATCACTCCGTCTCCAATACTGTCATCGACTCCTCCTAAAAATCTTTCATAAGCCCAAAAACCCAAAGCTGCTAATGCCACCACCAAAATTATACTGACAATTATTATAATAATTTTCTTTCCAGTCGGTAACCCTTCTTTGCCTGTCATCTGTCCCGCTGGCACTCCCGGCATTACTGTCGGTGGGGCCTGGCCAATTTCACTAGCATCAACCTGTGGTACTGGAACCTGGCCTGTCGCAAGGCCAATCTGGCCTGCCGGGGCTCCTGGTGTAGGCAAAGGTGCCGGCTGAAATTCTGGCACTGGTGGAGGTGGAGGTGTAGCTGGCGCGCTTGGAGGCGCTTGTGGAGGACTTAAAGGGGCCTCCGCAGGTAAGGCGGGTGCTGGTCTATTATCCACTCCATCAAAAATATCTTCCGCCCCAACTCCCCCAGGAGTTGGAGGCGTAGGAACTGTCTGCCCCCCGATTGGCAAATTAGGAGGCGCTGCTCCCTCATCTGAATTCTGATTTCCTTGATTAGGCTGTGTCGTATCCTCGAACATAAATTTTGTTTTTATTTTTTAAAAAATAAAAAACCGCTTAAACTAAAAGCAGTCCAGTTTATAATAAATAAATTTATTTCTTGTTCTTAGCATGGGAACTATTTCGAAATTATTAACTATTTATTATTCAATAAATTTGAAAAAAGAAATAATTTGGTTAAATACCTGTTCATTCTTTTCTAATTCCTCAAAACCTAATTTCCCTTCAATTGAGTAATAATAAGAATCTTTTACAAAATATATACCTATAAATCTATTCTCTAGAAAATTCTCGGTAATCTGTTTATCCATCAAAATACCAGAATTTTTTACTTTCTTTTGGGACTTAAAAACACTGCCTTGATTATATTTCTCTGTTCTATTTTTTGAGATTATAATATCGACATCTAAATCATACTGCCCAGAAGATTCACCACTAGAATGTCTCACTGGCCCCATAAGATACATACTAGCCCCGGGTATCTTTGTGGGATCACTAATTAAATGCCAACTCTGGGGGTACCTAATGATAAAATTATAATCATTGTCTGTATACGTTTGCCAATCGCTAGTATCAATTTTTTCTACTAAATAATACCAAACCCCTAAAAACAACAACACTAATATCAAAATCACCATAACCAAAACCGTTTTACTAATTTTTTTCTGGCTATCTGACTCTTCCAATTCTTGTGTATTAATATTTAGTTATTAAATATGAATAACTAACCAAGTCTCTCCTTCACCAGCCCTTGCACCTCCGCACCATCCGCCCGTCCTTTTAATTTTCCCATCACCACTCCCATTACCTTGCCAAAATCACTCGGCCCCTTTGCCCCTGTCTTCTTAATTGCTTCTTCCACTGCTTCTTTTATTTTATCATGAGAAAGTTGTTCTGGTAAATACTTCGTAAGAACTTTAAGCTCTCTTTCTTCTTTTTCTGCTAATTCGCCCCTTCCGCCGGCTTTATAAGATTCAATCGCTTCTCTCCTTTTCTTTGCTTCTCTTGCAATAATCTCTATTACCTGCGCTTCGTCTAGATCCCCTTTTTTCTTGATTTCCTCGTTTTTTAATGCAGCATTAAGCATCCGTAAGGTTGATACTTTGGTTTCTTCCTTCGTCTTTTGGGCTTCGGTTAAATCTTTTTCGATTTTGCCTTTTAGAGACATTTTTCTTGGTCGAAAAATAATTAAAAGTCTACTTTTTTATCTTCTCTTATATTTATCCGTCTCTTCCAGCTTCCCGATTTTTTTCAGATATTCTTTCTTCTCTTTTATCTGCTTCCTTCTAAGAGCCCCTTCATGCAGTTCTCTTTTTGTCTTTTTCTTCTGAAAATACCTCTCTTCCTTAGCTCTAATCAAAACCTTGCTCTGTTGCATTCTTCTGGTAAATCTCCTTAGTAAACTTTCAATTGATTCTCCGTTCTTTCGTTTTATTTCTACCATACAAAACCTAGCAGCCATAATAATTTTTCCAAAATATTAAATGGAGAGATCTTTATGATTGCTAATAAATTTCACCTGCCTTTCTTAAGAATTATTAATTATTATTATAATTATACTAAAAGATTCATTTTTAGTCAAACTATAAGGCAATCCCCTTTAACTTGCGTGATAACTTGGCCATATATTTATACATTGACTAGTCCGAGTCCCTGCCTGCCGGCAGGCA
>JABMQE010000116.1 GCA_013203415.1 Candidatus Falkowiibacteriota bacterium
CCAAGGAGGGGAATTAAAGGGGAGGTCAGGGTAGTGAAGCGTGTCCCAAACCCCTCCTTTAATTCCTCCCCTTGAATTAAAGGGAGGATAATTTGTATCAAATAATCAATTTAAACGAAAAAACCATGTCTAACTTAGATCAAATTAAAGAGCTCCGCGAACAAACCGGCGCCGGCATGATGGAAGTAAAAAAAGCTTTGGAAGAAGCAGGCAATGATAAGGAAAAAGCTACAGAAGTCCTAAAAAAATCAGGCGCTCTAAAAGCCCAAAAAAAATCCGACCGCGCCACATCAGAAGGCCTTGTTGATATTAAAATTTCTCCCGACCACAAAAAGGCCTCCATTATCCAGATTAACTGCGAAACTGATTTTGTTGCCAAAAACGAAATTTTTATAAATTTAGTTTCCGAACTCTCTTCCAAGAATTTAGAAACCAACGATGCCGAAACCGAATTCAACTCAAGAAAAGAAGACCTGGTCTTAAAAATCGGCGAGAACCTTACTTTTGGCAGGGCCGAGGTTTTGGAGGCCGAATATATTTCTGGCTATCTCCATTCCAACAAAAAAGTCGGCTCTCTTATTTCTTTCTCTGCCCAAATAGAAGAAGAGCTGGCCCATGATATTGCTATGCACATTACTGCCTTAAATCCGGGGTATCTAAAGCCCGAAGATGTTCCGGTTGATATTTTAGAAAAAGAAAAAGAAGTTTATCGCGAACAGTTAAAAAACCAAGGCAAGCCAGAAGAAATTATAGAAAAAATTTTGCAAGGCAAACTCGCAAAATTCTACGAAGAAAACTGCTTGCTCAACCAGCCATTTGTCAAAGACGATAAAAAGAAGGTAAAAGAGCTGTTGCCCAAAGGAGTGGAAATAGTTAAGTTTGTTAGATACAGTTTATAGATAATGCGAAACTACGAAAGCACATGCGAAACTACGAAAATGCGAAAGTTTCATATCAATAAAATAAAAAATGGAGGAAAATCAAAAAATTATCTATAAAGAATTGTCATATAAGATTTTTGGTATCTGTCTTGAGGTACATAAAGTATTAGGTAGATTTTGTAGAGAGAAACAGGCCTGTAATTAAATGGAAGAGTTATTAAAAGATGGTAATTATAAATTCGAACGAGAAAAAGACTTGTCGCGTTATCCAGAAGATTATAAGATAGGTGGCAATCGTGTCGATTTCTTTATGGAAGGCAAGTTATTGTTTGATGCCAAAGCCAAGGATTATATAACCAAAGAGGATTATCTTCAAATGAAAAGATATCTTGAGGCAACAAATTTAAAATTAGGAATTATAGTAAATTTCAGAGAGAAGAGGATAAATATGAAAAGGGTGATTAATAGTAAGGGTAAAGAATAGTTTTTCGCATCTTTCGTAGTTTCGCATTAATTTCGCATTAATTTTCGTATCTATAAACCAATATGAACATAATCCAAGTAAAATTTAGTCCCTGGGACAAGGCCTATAATTTTGATAGCAATGACCTAAAATTAAAAAAAGGCGACTGGGTTTTAGTGCACACCGAAATTGGCACCGAAATAGCGCAGGTTACAAACACCAACCCTAAAACAATAGAGCCAGAGCTCCTAAAAGACGATAAAGGGAATCCATTGCCAGTCAAACCCGTCTTGCGCAAAGCCAACCTAACTGATATGGAAAAAATCCAGCAAAAGTCCGAACAGCGCCAAGAGGCCTTTGACCATTGCCGGAAAATTATAAAAAAACTATCTCTGCCAATGAAGCTTTTTGATGCCCGCTTTTCTTATGACGGCGGCCGCATCACTTTTGCCTATATCGCCCCCGAGCGCGTGGACTTTCGCGAACTTGTTAAAGACCTTACCCATAAATTTCAAAAATCTATCCGCATGCAGCAGGTCGGCGTCCGCGAAGAAGCCCGCCTTTTTTGCAACATCGGGCTTTGCGGCCGCGAGGCCTGTTGCCGAAAATTTTTAGAAAATCTCGGAAACATAAC
This sequence comes from Candidatus Falkowiibacteriota bacterium, assembly GCA_013203415.1. Classification (GTDB taxonomy): domain Bacteria; phylum Patescibacteriota; class Patescibacteriia; order UBA2591; family JABMQE01; genus JABMQE01. The sequence continues at coordinate 1,979 of JABMQE010000116.1, forward strand.
TCTGGATCAGGCCTACTTACAGCAGGTCGCTCACAGAGGAAGCGAGCGAATCTCCGGCGTTTGCGGCCGTCTTTTATGCTGTCTCCAATACGAGCAGCCCATGTACGAGGCCTGCTCCCAAAAACTCCCGCCCATTGGCTCCGAAGTAAAAACCCCAAAAGGCAAAGGCAAAGTTATTGCCTGGCATATATTAAAGCAAACAGTAGATGTCAGATTAGACAAACAAGGCGAAGGCATAATCGAGTTGGCGATCGAAGAATAACCAAAAGAAAAGTATTGCCATAAGGAGGACCCATGGCTAATCAGTATCAGCACATCAGAAGGAATGCCAGGGTGCCGAGTTTTTTCCCGGCCTATTCCGGCCAGCCGTGCTTTGCGATCGTAACCAGCTCCGCCCGCATCCTTATCCCTAAGGCAATAACCCGAAAGATAGCAGTTGCCAACAGTATCTTTCAGAGTGTTGCCCGCCGGATCTCGGATACATTGGATAGCCCCGGAACCAAAAAGATTCGGCTTAAAATGTGGGTTGACAGAACTCACTGTCAGGTCGAACTCTTGCTCCATTTTAACCCAGACAAGACCCATGTTCACGCTCTTTTCCGTATAGTCCAGGACACCTAGCGTCTCGGACTCGCAAAGGACCGGGTCGAACAAGAAGTCGTGCAAGTTGCGGCTTCTTTTCTTTTTTCTATTTTTCTACCCGGCTTTAGCCGAGGGTCGTTGGGCTTTAGCCCCTTTTTATGCTATAATAAAAATAAATAAATATATGAGCAAATGTTATTGGCCAAACAACTCCATATATTTTCTCACTGGCTCCACCTTTCTTCATTTTCCATATTTTAAAGATTACGACCAAAAAGAGATAGTCCTAGACCAAATCAAAAAAGTCAAAAACCAGTTAGGTATTCCGGTCATTGCTTACAGCATCGCTATTAATCATTACCACTTAAAAGTATACTTAAGAGATGGTCTCGATTTAAAAAAGATAAAGCAATTAATACACGGCGGTGTGAGCCATGAATACAGAAAACATTATATTAAAAAATATAAAAAAACATGGCAAAGTAGCAAAGCATTAGTGATAAATAATAAGTTTGCAGATTTAGTAACAACAGGATATATTATTGGCAATCTATTAAAACACAATGAAGTAAGTACTTTTCGTGAACTCGAGGATAATCCATTTTCCAGTTATTGTTTTTTCAAAGAGAAGCATGGGGATGAACAATCACGAAATTTAGTGTATAATGTAATTAACATTAATGAAAACGCAGAAGGCATCATAAATGTAAAGGATCTTTCAAAGACTAAAGTCTTCAAACCTTCGACTAGCTCTCTTGAGCAGAGTCGAAAGAAAGTCGAGTAGAAATTATATTAATAATTCCCATGCCAAAAAAAATCGCCATCAACGGCTTTGGCCGTATTGGCCGCGCCGCTTTCAAAGCCGCGCAAGAAAACAAAAAAGTGGAAGTCATAGCCATAAACGACTTAACCGAACCATCCGCCTTGGCTCATCTCCTAAAGTATGATACTGTCTACGGTGTTTATGATAAAAAAATAATCGCTGGCAGCGGCTATCTTCAAATTGGGGCCAAAAAAATCCCTGTCTATGCCAAACCAAAACCGCGAAAACTGCCTTGGCGAAAACTGGGCGTTGATGTTGTTTTGGAATGCACCGGCCGCTTTACCCTAAAAGAGGATGCCCGCGGCCATATTAAAGCCGGCGCCAAAAAAGTTATAATCTCGGCTCCTAGCAAATCCGAAGATGTTATCACAATCGTTAAAGGCGTTAACGAATCCGATGCCAGCTCCGAACAAATAATCTCTAATGCTTCCTGCACTACTAATTGCATTGCTCCGGTTATGAAAGTTTTAGATAAAGAGTTTGGCGTAGAGCGCTCCTTAATGACAACCATCCATGCCTATACTTCAAATCAAAACTTAGTCGACGGTCCGCATAAAGATCTTCGCCGCGCCCGCGCCGCTGCCCAAAATATTATCCCAACAACCACTGGCGCCGCCAAATCCACCTGCAAAACCCTGCCTTCTCTAAAGGGCAATTTCGATGGCATTGCTGTTCGCGTGCCTGTTGCAATCGGCTCTATCTCGGATATTTCTGCGGTTCTTAAAAAAAGAGCCAGTATCGAAAGCATCAATGCCGCTTTCCGCAAGGCCTCAAAAACATATCTAAAAAATATCCTTACCACTACCGAAGAGCCAATCGTCTCTTCCGATATAATCGGTAATGATTATTCTGCCATTGTCGACCTAAACCTTACCCGCGTTATCGACAACCTCGTCAAAGTAGTAGCATGGTATGATAACGAATGGGCCTATTCCAAACGCCTTGTAGAACTGGCGAGCGAATTAGAATAATAATCAGTAATCCAGTAAATAAAACTTAAAACTTAAAAATTAAAACTTTTTCATAATCCCTAAAATCCCTAAACCATAGAAAGGAAATTCCCTATGCCAGAAGGAGAAATTAAACCCAACCCGCCAAAGGAGAAAAAAGTGGAGGAAACTGCAAAAGCAAATGGTACAGAAGAGCAACAAGGAGACCAAGAAAAAAAAGACCAACCCCCAGAAGAAAGGATTGATAAGGGGCTGGATTTGTTAAAAGCAAACCTGGAATCAATTGGTATACCCACCACTTTCTCTTGCGCCGCCGCCCTGGACAAATTAAGGAAATCCCAAGCCGAATTCAATCTTTATCCCGAAATAGCCAGTGAGTTAGAAAAAGATCCCAAAACCCGCAGAGCCGACATAGAAAGTGCTATTCTTAGCGCCGAACATTCGTATAAAGATCACGAGCCATGGATTATAGTTGCTGATTCCGGCAAGATTTCTGGTTATGTCCAGCCAAACGATATGGAGGCTATTAGAAAGATAATCCGAACCGAACACCAAGGCAATATAGACGAACTAACCGAAGAGGATATAAAAGGGCTTAATCTTAAGTGGCTCAAAGATGCCCCGAAAAAAGCAGAGCTGGTCAGACAAATGGAAGAAAAGGGGCTTGTTTTTCAGTTAATAACCAATGATTCGGAACGCCTGCCTAACGCTAAATTAACCCACGAATCATTAAGCGACTTTCTTAACCAGGCCTTAGTCGGCCTGCTTGGGCAGAAAGAGCTGCTCGATATGGGCTATGCCGATGAGGCTCAAGCTAAAGAGGTTATCGATAGAACCAAAACAGTAATTGTCCCCGTCTTGGCCGAAGCAATAGTTGCAATGGAGGAGATGGAAAAAGAAAAATCCAAGGCAGAATAATTCCTTTCAACAATCTCTAACAAGAAAAGCGAAGACACTCGTGGCCTTCGCTTTCTTTTTTGGCCTTTTGCCAAAAAGCTCGATTCAATTTTCAGAGGGGATAGTTATAAGCAGGGAATGAAGAACCTCTTTTTCGTCGCTATCAAATCCCCAGTCCTTGCAGGACTTGCCAAGAATTTCGTTTGCCAGTCCGAGCAGGGGATTAGCCTTCTCTTCTTGGGCGCTAACACTCAGCCGCACTTTGCCATTCACATCTAAAACGCGTAGGGAGAACTCGGTGTTGATTAGAACCTCTTCCTCCGAGCCAGTGGCGAGCATCTCGTCTGCCTCTCTTACAATCTCCTCACTCGGCCTTTTTCCTGGCCAAAAATCCGGATGAAAATAAGAAAGATACCGAACCGCCCAGCCAATCTCCTGCCTTACTGATTCATCACTCACAACCGCGCCCATAGAACCTCCTTCTGGAATTAGGGGTGATACTACGGGAAAATATAGGGTTTTTACTCTGTTTCTACAATACCACACAACTGTTAATAAATTATTAAAAATATTTGACAATCTTTTTACATTAAAATATAATTAAAATGGAGGAACAACACGCAAACAGGAAGGAGGTCGACATGACGACCTGTGCTTCGTGTGCAACAAGAAGGCCGAACATTCTCTGCTGGTATATGTGCCCCCAAAGGCGCATCAAGATTCTGCAGAGGATAAAGGCCGCCACCCAAAGGAGGGACTGATGCCCGACAAACCTGGCAAGCCCGGTGGAACTGGCAGCAAGCGCAGTAAGAAAAACCCGGGCAGGAGAACCGAACTTTCCGGGGTGCCGCCTGGAATGAGAGCCCTGATTCAGCAGGCAAGCCGCGCTTCAACCTCGTCCAGGCAGATGGCTCAGCAGCAGCGTCAAGGCGAAGAGCAGGAGACCGTAGAGGTCTTGTAGCCAGCGCGCCGTTGACTCATCTCGGTCTCGAATCGTTCGCAGAAGGGACTCACACTCGCGTGGGTCCTTTGCTTTTATAAAACCTTCCATTTTTATAAAAATAATGATATAGTGTTAAAAACAGTCACTCGTCACTAGTCACTTGTAACTAGGGTTTTGATTAAAATGTCTTAAAGTAAATCCCTAGTGGCTAGTTGCTAGTGACTAGTGACGAAACCTATGAAGCAACTCATCCAATCACATCTCAAAAAGATTATCAACAAAAAATACCCTCACTTTCATGGCGAGATAGCGTTAGAATATCCCCCAGATGCAAAAATGGGGGATTTAGCTTTCCCTTGTTTCGAACTCGCAAAAATCGCTAAAAAATCTCCAAACGCTGTTGCTCTAGAGCTTGCTCCGGAGCATGCTCCGGAGCAAATTAAACATATCAAAGAAGCAAAAGCCCAAGGCCCGTATCTAAATCTTTTCCTAAACAAAGAACTATTTTGGAAGGAACTTTTTTCAAAAAACGATTCCCACGCCTCCCGCGATTCCAACGCTTCCTGCATCATGATCGAGTTCTCTTCCCCCAACACCAATAAACCCCTCCACTTAGGCCATGTCCGCAACAATTGTCTGGGCAGCTCTCTTTCAAATCTTTTAGAATCCCGAGGAAACAAAATAACCCGCGCCTCCTTAGTCAACGACCGCGGCGTGCATATTTGTAAGTCAATATTTGCCTATCAGCAGGTCGAAAATGGAAAATGGAAAATGCCCTGCC
>JABMQE010000117.1 GCA_013203415.1 Candidatus Falkowiibacteriota bacterium
ACCCACATCGATCCCGACCAAGCCCTTGCCCAAGCATTACACAATGCTAAAAAAGATGATATAGTATTAATAACAGGGTCGTTCTTCTTGGCTGGCGAGTTAAGGAAAAGATGGTTAAAAGAAAGAACCCGATAGCCACACGAACTACCGGGTTCTCAAAACTGTCTCATGACCCCCCTTTTACTCCTCCGGCAACTGTATAATCCCTCTCGCCCTCGCCACGGCATCCCAAAACTCTTCTGGAACCATATGCCTCATCTCCCCATTCTTCTTCACGCGATACACTTCTCTGCCATTACTCAACACTGTAAAACCACGCAATGGCAACTTAAAGGTCTCCTCGGGTTCCAAGGTCTTTCTTATACCGAAATACTCATAGAAAGCTTCTTCCCTCCTTATCACATTGGAGTACAGAATAAACGCCAATTGAGCACCTCTAACTTCCGCGCGCCTCTTTAAGCCAGGCATATCCAACAAGGGTCTCACCGGAATTTCTGACAAAGGCTCCAACGGCGCCTTAGCCAACAAACTATCTTCCTCCGCAACCCAAGGAAACAGCTCATCAGCCGTAATCAACTCCGCCGGCATCTCCACAATCACCGGTGCAATCTCCCGCTGGCTTAAATAAATACCGCCAGCGATCAAAGCGAAAAATACCGCACACAACAACACTAACCACGCACGACGTGTCATAACAACCTCCTTCGGTTAATCATGAAAAGCAAAAAAGGACAAACCATCAACAAACCTCTATCTAATACTTCTAAAGAGAATACCACATCTATGCCAAAAAATCTAGTCATCGTCGAATCCCCAACCAAAGCCAAAACAATATCAAAATTCCTTGGCCCAGATTTTAATATCCAATCCTCTTTTGGCCATCTTCGCGACCTGCCGGCAGACAAAATGGGGGTCGATACAAAAAAAGATTTTAAACCCACTTATGTTGTTGCCGAAAAAAACGAAAAGCATGTCGAAAAACTAAAAACCGCTGCCAAAGGCGCAAACATGATCTACTTTGCTACTGATGAAGACCGCGAAGGCGAAGCCATCTCCTGGCATCTTATCCAAATATTAAAAACTCCGGAAAGTAAAATAAAACGCATCGCTTTTCACGAAATCACAAAACCGGCAATTCTCGAAGCTATAAAAAATCCCCGTAAAATTGATATGAATTTAGTTAACGCCCAGCAAGCCCGAAGAATTTTAGACCGCCTTGTTGGCTACGAGCTTTCCCCTTTCCTTTGGCGCAAAGTTGCAAGAGGCCTTTCTGCCGGCCGGGTCCAGTCCGTTGCTGTTCGCCTGATAGTCGAACGCGAACGCGAGATAGAAAAATTTAAAAGCGAAAAATATTGGACTATCTCTGCCCTTCTAACTGATTCTAATCCTACACCCTTCGAAGCCGAACTAATCGAAATAGACGGAAAGAAAATAGAAAAAATCCAAAAACACAAACTCTTTGCCGGCGAATACTCAACCAAAAGAACAACTATCAAAGATGAAAAACAAGCTAAAAAAATAGTAAAAGATTTAGATAAGTCAGATTTTTTAGTCGAAAACATAGACAAAAAAGAAACCAAAAGAAACCCCCTACCGCCTTTTACAACCGCCCGCGTCCAGCAGGAAGCCGCCCGCCGCCTTGGTTTTTCCTCCAAACAAACCATGATGATTGCCCAACAACTCTACGAAGGTATGAAGGTAGCATCCGAAGGCAATGTCGGTCTTATCACCTATATGCGCACCGACTCGGTTAACCTAAGCACTAAATTTCTAAATGATGCAAACGACTATGTTAAACAAGAACTCGGACCAAAATATCTTCCGAAAAATTCTAATATCTATAAAACCAAATCAAAAGTCGCCCAAGAAGCCCACGAAGCCATCCGTCCAACCGAGGCCAGCCGCACTCCCGACTCTATTAAAGATTCCCTAAACCCCAACCAGTTCAAACTCTACAACCTTATCTGGCGCCGAGCTGTCGCCTCCCAAATGGCACCAGCCATAATCGACCAAACCGGCATCGACATCAAAGCTAAACAATATCTTTTCCGCGCTACCGGCTCAACCATTAAATTTGACGGCTACTTAAAAATCTACCGAAACACAGGCGAAGATAAAATCCTGCCAGAAGTAAAACAAGCAGAAAAACTAAAAGCAAAGGAAATAAAACCAGAAGAACATGCTACCACCCCGCCCCCCCGTTATGCCGAGGCCTCGCTTATCAGGGCCTTGGAAGAATTTGAAATCGGCCGCCCTTCCACCTATGCCTCTATTATGAGCACAATCCAAGCAAGAAACTATGCCGAAAAAAACGAAGACAAACGCTTCGCCCCAACAGATATCGGCGCTCTTGTTAATGATGTTTTAGTAAAACACTTTCCAGAAATTGTTGATATCCAGTTCACTGCCGAAATGGAAGACGACCTAGATAAAATCGCCGATGGCAAAAAAGAATGGATTCCTATTCTTAATCAATTTTACAATCCTTTCCATAAAAACCTTAATATAAAATACAAAGAAGTAAAAAAGAAAGATATTGTAAATGAAAAAACCGACGAGGTTTGCGAAAAATGCAAAAAACCAATGGTTATAAAAACCGGCCGCTTTGGTAAATTCCTTGCCTGCACCGGATTTCCAGATTGCAAAAACACCAAACAGATAAACGAAAAAGGTGATATTGTAAAAGAACCAAAACCAGAAAAAACTGATGAAAAATGTGAAAAATGCGGCCAACCTATGGTTATCAAATCCGGTAAATTTGGCAAATTCCTGGCTTGCTCCGGCTACCCCGATTGCAAAAACACTAAACCCTTAGAAGGCAATTTAGACATTAAATGCCCCGAATGCGGCGGTAATGTTGTCCAACGCCGAACCAAACGCGGCAAGGTCTTTTACGGCTGTTCTAGTTATCCTAAATGCCACTTTGTTCTTTGGAGCAAGCCCAATGGCAAAAAATGCCCCAAATGTAAATCCCTTATGGTCGAAGGCCCAAAAGATAAAGCTGTTTGTTCTAATAAAGAATGTAAAAGCAAAAAATAACAACGTAGGGGCGTATTGCCATACGCCCCTACAAAAAATACCAACCAAAAACCCCGCAAAAATGCGGGGGTTTTTTGATTTGCGTAAATTACTCTCTATTTAATTCTTTATTTCTCGCCACTCATCTGCTCAATCCTCATATTTATAAATTCAGCAACTTCATCTAAATCCCTTTCTTCTAAAGCAATTTTCCCAATCACCCTATTCATCGCATCGCTACCTTCTGGCATTCTATCCACTTTCCCGCCACTAAGCGCAATCTTATCCAAAAAATCTCTTAAAATCTCCAAATCCTTTAAATCAATTGCCCCATTTTGCACCTCAAATTCTATATCACCTGGCCCCATTCCTCCTTTTTCTTTTTGTGCTTCTGGTGGCACATAGCCTTCACCTTCTCCCATAAATTTTAAATTAAAAATAATAAATTTGATAATTGCTCCGGAGCATGCTCAAAAACAAAGATATTTTAAATTTTTTATCCCTGCCCAATCTGCTTTAATTCTTCTAACTCGCTCCGGAGCTTCTCTAATAACAAATCCTTATCAGCTTTTCCTTTTTTAACTCTTTTTAATGCAAACTCTATACCCCTAAGATTCAAATCTTCAGAATCAAAAAATCTTTTTCCTCCCATCTCTAAATAGCCATGTCTCCTAATGAATGCACCAGCCGTTTCTACACCACTCAAACCCTGAGCTTCGGGCGCTTCTAAAAATTCTATTACTGCCTCAATATTTCTCTTTTGAGCTTCAGCCCCTATCACATCTTTAAGAATATCATCCACTGCCTCCTCTTCCTGGTCCGCCTCTAATTCTCTCTGCTTCATCATTTCTCCAACTTTTCTTCCATGTTCTTTTCTAACAGCATCAAAGTCCATATTTTTCTTAACATGTTCTGCCGCTTTTAGAAACTTCCTTATATCTAACTCCCTCCATTGCAATTGCTTTAATATATCTATAACTCCATGACCCGACCTATTACTAAAAAAAGTTTCATTTCCAATACTAACAGATTGATAAGTATCAAACCTAGGAAGTTCCAACCTTCTAATTTCGTCTTCGGTGTTCGAGTTCAAAAGTCTAACCAATTCTTCTAGGTCGCCCTCGCTTAATTCCGTTATCGCTACCCGATCTTCTATAGCCCTCCATTCATCCGTCTGTTCTATTTCTCCCTCCGCTCCTCCCTCCTTATCTTCTACAACTCCCATTTCATCAGGAGTTGGTTGCATTCTTTCTCCCATAAAATCTAAATTAAAAAATAATATATATTTAACTACTGAATTAACTACTGAATTCCAGCCTCACGGCTGGTCACCCGTTAGGGTGAAATTCATGAATTCCCTCTTATAAAAAATTCGTGATTCGTGAAATTAGTGTTCAGATTCGTGCTTATTAGTGATGGCATTCACAATCCCATTCAACTCCTCCTCACTATAAAAATCAACTTCAATCTTCCCTTGCTCCCCTTTCTTTTTAATTTTCACCCTTGTCCCTAAGGCCTCCTGCATCTTATTTTCTTTCTCAACAATATTTGGGTCGCTGTTAGAAGCCCTTCTTGTAAACTTCTTGCGACTAATTTTACGCACCTCGTTCCCCGCCTCTGCCACTGTTAACCCCCCCTCCACAATCCGCTTAAACGCTGTCATCTGTTTTCCCTGTCCTTCGATAGTTAAAAGCATACGCGCATGCCCTTCGGTAATAGCCCCATCCCCCAGAGCTTTCTGAATCTCGTTTGGCAAGCTTAAAAGCCGCAAATTATTTGCCACGGCACTCCTGCTCTTTCCAACCCGCTTCGAAAGCTCTTCTTGTGTCATCCCGAATTCATCGACCAGCTTGGCATAAGATTCCCCAACTTCAATCGGATTCAAATCATGCCTTTGGATATTTTCTATTAACGATAATTCCAATCTCTCGAGCTCCTTTGCTGTTCTAAGGATAACCGGCACTGTATCAAACTCTGCGATTTTTGCCGCCCTAAGCCGCCTCTCGCCCGCAATCAACTGATATCTGCCATCACTTTCTTTTGTTGCAATCAATGGCTCTAAAATCCCATGTTCTTTTATAGAATTAACCAAATCCTCCATCGGCCCATGGCTAAAAGTGCTTCTTGGCTGCATTGGATTCGGGTCTATTAAATTAACATCTACTTTGTAGACAAGCTCTTGCCCCTCATCCTTAGAAGAACCCAAAACCTTACCCTTGCCTTGTTCGGGTTTTCCTGCATTCAAATCAACTGCTGGTTTTTGATTTTTGTCGGGAATTAAAGACGATAATCCCCTTCCTAATCCATTACTCATAATTTATTAATTTATTACGCTCACTCCCTTCGGTCGTTCGCTTTTATTAACTTTATTAATTTTTTCGCATTTTCGCCCAGCCTCGACGAGCCAAGCTCGTCTTGGCGAGGCGGGTAGTTTCGCATTCTCGCAGCCTGCCCTGAGCCGCGTCGAAGGGTAGTTTCGCATTATCCTCCTAATTCTAAAATCTCTTTCGCCAAATTCTCATACGCCCTTGCTCCTTTGCTTCCTGGCGCATACTTAAGAATTGTCTGGCCATAACTCGGCGCCTCGGCCAGCATATCATCTCTTGGTATTATTGTTCTAAAAAGCCGGTTTGGAAAATACTGGCAAAGCTCGCGCAAAACTTCTCCTGACAATCGATTATGTCTGGTGTACATCGTAATCACTGCCCCTAAAATTCCTAATTCCTGCTTTATATTTCCCTGAACCAAATTTATCGTATGCAAAAGCTGCCCCAAACCCTCAAGCGCAAAATACTCCGATTGCACTGGAATCAAAAGTTCATCCGCCGCCGCCAATCCGTTTATCGTTAAAAGCCCGAGCGATGGCGGACAATCAATCAAAATAAAATCATAATCATCCCTTACTTCTTTTACCAAATCATTAAGCAAAAATTCTCTATCCTCGACATTAACTAATTCGATATTTGCTCCAGCCAAAGATAAAGTCGCTGGCGCTACATAATAATCCTTGTGTTCTGTTCCTAAAATAATATCCCGAAAAGGCGTTTTCTTTGCCAAGGACTCATACAAACCATAAGGCAAATCCTGATGTTTTATCCCAACCCCGCTAGTCGCGTTCGCCTGCGGATCCAAATCAATAATCAAAACCCGCTTACCATACCAAGCCAAATAAGCGGCCAAATTAATCGTGGTCGTGGTTTTCCCCACCCCACCTTTCTGGTTTACAATAGAAATTACTTTACCCATATTCTTATTTTATTATATCTCAAAACTTTCTAAACAACAAGTATCTTTTTGACAAAAACGCTTATTTAAGGTAATATATTTTATATGCCGAAGTGGCGGAACTGGTAGACGCGCTAGGGTCAGGGTCTAGTGGGTGTATGCCTGTGCGAGTTCGAGTCTCGCCTTCGGCACCATCTCAAAAACTAAAGG
>JABMQE010000118.1 GCA_013203415.1 Candidatus Falkowiibacteriota bacterium
CAAGGGTACCACACCCGTTATCTCCCCCTTACCAAGGGCCAGCCTCGCCGAGTCTAGGCGGGGGAGAATTAAAGAGGGGGTTGGAGAGGGTAAACATGGGTTAAAAAATTACCTTAAATACACCATCGAATTTTTTCCCCAAGAAGGAAAATATCATTATGATGGTCATATCAAGTGCAAGGTCTGCCTTTCCCCAGAAGAAAGCAAAAAAAATAAAGGCCTTTGTCCCAAGTGTAAAAAACCTTTAACCCTCGGCGTCGATTACCGCGTCTCCGAGCTTGCAGATAGACCAGTGGATTCGCCAAAACCAAAAAAGCAAGCCGATTATAAAAGATTGGTTCCCTTGCAAGAAATTATTGCCGAATGCTTTAGTCAAGGCAAAAATACAAAGAAAGTCCAAACCGAATACCAAAGCATGATTAGTAAAGGCAAAAACGAATTCAACATCCTTCTGAATCTCAGCGAAACCGAACTCAATAACATCACCACTCCAAAAATCACCGAAGCCATAAAAAGAGTCCGTGCCGAAAATCTCATAATCCATCCTGGCTACGACGGCGAATACGGAGTTGTCAAAATTTTTAATCAAGAAGAACTAGACAAAGACAAGCAAAAGGAATTATTTTAATACCTCGCCTCAGCCATTTCTACCTCACCCCGCCCCTCTCTACCTCTCCCGACCTCCGGTCACCCTCTCCTAATTAGGAGAGGGACGGGGTGAGGTGGAAGTGAGGTAGAGTGGCTAGGTCGTAAATATATGGCATTAAACACCCCAGCGTTAGAAATAGCCAAAACCTTGCGTAAACAACTTACCCCAGCCGAACATATTCTGTGGCAAGCGTTGAGAAATAAAGCGCTTGGCGAAAAGTTTCGTCGGCAAATGCCATTTGTTTTTGGTGATTATCATTTCGTAGCTGACTTTTGTTGCGTTCGAAAAAAAATAGTGATAGAGCTTGATGGTGGTGTTCATAACAGTTCAGATGTAAAAGATTACGATCGATTACGTGATAAGATATTTAGCGAGGAAGGATACAAAGTTTTAAGGATTAAAAACAAAGAGATTGATAATAATTTAAACAAAGTATTGCTAAAAATCCAAGAACACTTATAATAAAATACAAATCAGCTCAACCAAAAAACCCGCCATTAGGCGGATTTTTTATGCGCTCAACATTTACGTATGCTCCTCGTTCATCTTATCCCATTCCCACTCCCTATTCTTATTACCCTCAAGCTTTTTAAGAATTTCCTTTTCTAAGTCAACACCATAAATCCCAGCTAAATGGACAATTCTAGCGACAGCGTCAGCCAACTCTTCAGAAAATCCGTCTTTACCAGTCATCTTTTTATCCCGATAGGCCTCCATTGCTTCACTAATTTCCCCATGAATCAAAGCAATTTTTTCCATGGTATTAATTTCTTCTGGCTTACTTCCAAATCCTTTTTCTTTTGCTTGCTGCATTATCAGGTCAGTTAATTTTTTTATAGTTAGATTCTCCATGTTTTTTAACTATACAAAATTAGATATCCTCATATTTCACCACCATCTCATTACCTTCCCCAAAATAAAATCTTTTCTTAAACTTCTCGCCTCTTAAAAATATTGGAAACCAGTAATTATCATCATCCCACATCTTGGGATAAGGAATTTTATCTAAGTCAAACCACTCGGGTATGCATTCCTCAGTCTCTTCTGGCTCACCCTCAAATTCACCCGCCCTATAAACATGAACAATAGTATTCCATTCTAATTTTTTTAAAAAAACAAATTCCAAATACCCAAGTTTCTCCAAATCCCGTGGCGTCACTCTAATCTCCTCTTGCAATTCCCGAACAGCACATTCCTCAACTGTCTCGCCCTCTTTAACCTTCCCTCCCGGACCATTATATTTCCCCTCGCCAAATCCTCGTTTTTTCATAATCAACAAAACTTGGTTGTCCCGAAACAAATAAACCAAATTCGTAATTGTCGGAAATTCGTAGGTCATCTTATTCTACTTCATCAAGAATTATTTTTTTAACAAATCCACCTCGCTTTTCTGTTTTTTTTAGTCTCTTGGTTTCCAAATTTTTCTTATCAATATTCTTAAAATCACAAATCGCATAAATCACTTCTAAAATATCTACCAACTCTTCCTCATTATTATCCTGTATAAACTCTTTTACTTCTTCTTCAATTTTCTCTTTTAATTTTTGCCAATATTCTTCATCATCCGCGACATGAGTTACAGGGGCCTTACCTTTTTGTTCGATAATTTCTGGAATTTTATCTCGAACAAGTTTGTTATACTTCATAATTTTATTGGTTGAGCTCCGAGCCGCGCGAGGAGTGAAACCATGAGCGAGGAGCGAAGCGACGAGTCGAATGGTGGACCGTAGCGGGCTCGCCCAGTCATCCGACTGGGCGCCCCGTCGAATGACGGGGCGAACCCTAAGTAAAACGTGGTGGACCCGA
>JABMQE010000119.1 GCA_013203415.1 Candidatus Falkowiibacteriota bacterium
ATTGATGTTAAAATCCAAAAAGACGAAGTGCCGGCCAGCGCTTCTTCCAAAGACTTGCAAATAGTTACTTCCAAAATCGCCCTTAACTATCATCTGGACCCGAATGGAGTAAATAAAATCTGGCAAGAAGTAGGCACGGATTATAATATCCGTATTATTGCGCCCAGCATCCAAGAGGCGGTTAAATCTGTAACAGCCAAATTTACGGCCGAAGAATTAATTACCAAAAGAGAAGAAGTTAAAGACCAAATTAAGTTAAATTTATCCGAGCGCCTGTCCAGCCGTTTTATCATCGTTGACGAGTTTAATATTATTGATTTCAGTTTTTCTGCGGCTTTTAACGAGGCGATTGAAGCCAAAGTTACGGCGGAACAGCTTAAGCTTAAAGCAGACCGTGATTTAGAAAGGATAAAAATTGAAGCCGACCAAAGAGTGGCCGAAGCCGAGGGTAAGGCCAAGGCCATCCTAACCGAAGCCCAGGCCCTAAGGACTAATCCCCAAGTGGTGGAGTTGCGGTGGATAGAAAAATGGGATGGCAAAACCCCGCTTTATTGGGGAGAGGTTAGTCCGTTTATTGGGATAGATAGATAGTCAGGTGTTTTAAAATAAGGTAGGCACCTCGTCTGCTCGACCAATTTTTTTATTTTACAGAGGCCTGTGTTTATAAGGGTTTGTTTTTGGTAAAAGTTATTAAGTGTTAAGGTAGTAAAATTGGGCGAACGGGGTTTTTTGTTTGTCAGTATTTTCACCCTCGCGGGTGATCCGCCGATGAGGCGGGAAATATTGACATGATTAAACTCGCTTAAAAGGCGGGTTTTTTTGGTTGACAAAATTATTTATATATGCTATATTTATCTGTTATATAATTCTTAAGGTTTTAATCATTATGAAAATCATTAAGATAAAAATAAGAAAGAAAACTAGAAAAAGAATAGAGCGTATTGCAAAACTAGTGTTAATTGTGGCTGTTTTCAGCTCTGCAATAAATATTGGTCTTTTTGCTTATGCCAAGCAAATAACAAAGAATTCAGAAATGATTAATGAATTAACTTCGTCTAAAGTCGCTCAAATTAACGCAGAAGCGAATGCACAGAAGAGCGCGCAAATAGCTAACCAAGAACGAAGCCAAAGAGTCGTTGCAGAAAGCAATACCCAAAAAGCCCAACAAGCAACCAAGCAAATTGTTATAGAGAAAGAAGCTAAAGAGGCCGAGTTGGCACAAGTAGAAACCGAAAAGAAAGCCAAAGAAGAAGAACTAAAACAAAAAGACGAACAAGAAAAAACCATGTTAGCAGATAAAGATAATGATGGTTTAACCTACCGCGAGGAATTAGTTTTAGGAACCTCGGATTATACTAGCGATAGCGATGGCGATGGCATTGCTGACAGTTTAGATAGTAACCCTGCCGGCGGCGGCAGACTAATTGTCCAGCACTTTGAGTGGACCTATGGTTATACCGATTATACCTGGGATTTATCAATTCATTCAGATTGGTATGATTATTATAAAAACAAATCCCGTGTTAATCATGGTTCTGAGTATGTCACTTACAACGATAACTACATTATAGAAATCGCTAGACAATTAAAACAAGAAGCTGATTTGAACGGCTACAGTGAAGCCAATTTTGCCGCCGCTTTTGTTCAGGGCTTAGCTTATGTTGATGATGAAAATATTGGGTATGATGACTATCCTAAATATCCCATTGAAACTATTGTCGAGAGAAATGGTGATTGCGAGGATTCTAGCTATTTAGCTGCTGCTATTGTTAGGGCTATGAACATTGATGTTGTTTTAATAGAATTGCCTGGGCATATGGCAATTGGAGTTTGGATGGATAGTGATTATGCAGGTAGCTATTATGAAAATAATAATAGGAATTATTATTATTTGGAAACTACTGGTAGTGGCTGGTATCTAGGAGAAATGCCTGTAGAATATAAAAATAAATCTGCTTATATTATTGATATTTAATTATATTATAGATTATTATAAATTTTCAAAAATACCCTATAACAGTTAGGGTATTTTTGATTGATTTTTAGAATAGATGCCATCATGATGGCATCGACAATGCCACTATAG
>JABMQE010000120.1 GCA_013203415.1 Candidatus Falkowiibacteriota bacterium
AAACTAAATTAAACTATTAAAGAGTCAATTTTATGTCTGATAAAGTTATATTAAAAATAAGCGGAATGACGTGTGCCAGTTGTGCGGCTAAAATAGAACACGCCCTTGGGAAAAAAGAGGGCGTGGTTTCGGCTACTGTAAATTTTGCGAGTGAGAAGTTAAGTTTGGAGTTTGAGCCGGGGAAAATTTCGGTTGAGGAAGTTAAAGAGTTAATAAAAAAGCAGGGGTATGAAACAGAACTGGTTTTAGAATTTGGAAAAAGTGTTGTTCAGGATAATCATTCGATGGACCATTCTAAAACAGGCCCTCCCGATGACATGCACGACCATCATAAAGAAAAAGGCGAGCAAGAGGTTAAGAAGTTGAGGAATAGATTTTTTGGGTCTTTAATTTTAGGTTTGCCTTTGTTTTATTTAGTAATGGGCAAGATGGTTGGGTTGCCAGTGCCAAGCATGCCTTTGAAAGTAAATATTGTGGTCCAGTTTGGGCTGACAACGTTAATTATGATTTTGAATGCGCCCCTTTATGTTTCTGGCTTTAAAAAATTGATTGCTAGGAATCCGAATATGGACTCGTTAATCGAGACCGGAACTTCGGCGGCTTATCTTTATAGCTTGGTAATTTCTATTAACGCCTGGGTTCGGCCAGAGACAGCGGACGGGATGCATTTGTATTTTGAGAGTGCTGCTTTTATTTTGGTCTTTATTTCTTTGGGTAAATATTTGGAAGTACTAACCAAAGGGAGAACAAGTGAAGCGATTAAAAAGTTGATTGGATTGCAGCCAAAAGAAGCCACTATTATTAAGGGCAAGGAAGAGATTAAAGTGTTGATTGACGAAGTTAAAGCCGGGGATATTGTTTTGGTGAAGCCGGGGGAAAAGATTCCGGTTGATGGAATAGTAGTTGACGGGTATTCGGGCGTGGACGAGAAGGCGATTACCGGGGAGAGTATTCCGGTAGAAAAGAAAGAAGGGGATGAAGTGATTGGGGCAACGATAAATAAGACCGGAGTTCTTAAGTTTAAGGCAACTAAAGTAGGGGCCAATACAATGTTAGCCCAGATAGTTAAAATAGTAGAAGAAGCCATGGGTACTAAAGCTCCAATTCAGCTTTTAGCAGACAGAGTTTCTTTTTATTTTGTGCCGGCAGTGATGGGCTTGGCAGTTTTGGCTTTTATAATTTGGATTTTAGCTGGCATGGGCTTTGTTTTTGCTTTAACAGTTTTTGTAGCGGTTTTGATAATCGCCTGTCCTTGTTCTCTTGGTTTGGCTACACCGACAGCAGTGATGATGGGTACGGGGTTAGCGGCAAAGAGAGGGATTTTAATAAAGAGCAGCAGGGCGCTCGAGATAGCAAAGAAGGTGGAAGTTGTTGTTTTTGATAAAACTGGAACGTTAACAAAAGGCGAGCCGGTTGTGACTGATGTT
The DNA here is from genome assembly GCA_013203415.1 of Candidatus Falkowiibacteriota bacterium. GTDB lineage: Bacteria > Patescibacteriota > Patescibacteriia > UBA2591 > JABMQE01 > JABMQE01. The sequence goes on from JABMQE010000120.1 coordinate 1,428, forward strand.
GTTAAAACCTCAAAACATCAGCAAGATGACATTCTTAAATTTGCCGCTTCGGTAGAAAAAAATTCAGAGCATCCGCTTGCTCAAGCTATTGTTAATAAGGCAAAAGATAAAAAGATAGAATTATTCGACGTTAAAGAGTTTGATGCAAAGCCAGGAGCTGGGGTGGTTGCGAAATATAAGGGAGAGAAGATTTTGATTGGCACGAGGAAATTAATGGTGAGTAGTAAAATTGAGGTTGACTCTATTGATGAACAGATGAAAAAGCTCGAGAATGGAGGCAAGACGGTGATGATTTTAGCAGTGGCAGAGGAGATAATTGGTTTGATTGCAGTGGCAGATACTTTAAAGGAACATTCTAAAGAGGCAGTTTGGAAGTTGCATAAAATGGGTAAGACGGTAGCGATTATCACTGGTGATAATGAGAGGGTTGGGAAGGCGATTGCCAAGAAGGTTGGGATTGATAAGGTTTTAGCCGAAGTTTTGCCGCAAGGTAAGTCGGGCGAGATAAAGAGATTGCAAAAAGAGGGCAGAGTTGTGGCGATGGTCGGGGATGGGATTAATGATGCGCCGGCTTTGGCGCAGGCAGACCTTGGCATTGCTCTTGGGAGCGGCACGGATGTGGCAATGGAAACCGGCGATATGGTTTTGATTAAGGATGATTTAAGAGATGTGGTTGGGGCGATTGATATATCTAAATATACGCTTAGAAAAATTAAGCAGAATCTTTTTTGGGCATTTTTTTATAACGGTGTTGGGATTCCGATTGCGGCCGGGATTTTGTATCCTTTTACGGGCTGGCTTTTATCGCCAATAATAGCGGCAGCAGCGATGGCTTTTTCTTCGGTGAGTGTTGTTGGTAATGCGTTGCTAATGAAGAGATATAAATCGTGAATTATGAAGTATGAATTATGAAGTATGAATTGTCGGACGTTGTATTGACATAAATTGAATTTTGAGTTAAGATGTATTAGAGCTTATTAAGCTTGTTATAGCTTAATTTTTTATTTATAATTAAAGTACACTGATGGCCACGGATGACTGCGGATAGCCACGGATCACAGATCCGTGATCCGTGAAAATCCGTTGTTATCCGTGGCTATCAGTTTTAACAATATGACTAAAGAAGAAAAATCTAAAAAATCTAAAAAGACCAGTGAGGAGAAAATAGATAGAACGTTTCCAGAGGTAAAATCTGGGAGCGTGGTTCGGGTTCATCAAAAAATTAAAGATGTGGATGCTAAAGGAAACGAAAAAGAGAGAATCCAGGTTTTTGAGGGTTTGGTTTTGGCTAGGAGGCATGGCAACGAAGTAGGGGCAACAATTACTGTAAGAAAGGTGTCTGGGGGCATAGGAGTAGAGAAAATATTTCCTTTGGCTTTACCGCAGATTGAAAAAATAGAGGTAGTTAAGAAGTATAAAGTAAATAGGGCGAAGATTTATTTTACAAGGGACTATAAGAAGAAGATGAGGGAAGTTAGGAAATAGAAGTTGATGCGAAACTACGAAAAGAATGCGAAACTACGAAAATGCGAAA
>JABMQE010000121.1 GCA_013203415.1 Candidatus Falkowiibacteriota bacterium
AACGCCCTTTGATACAATTTCTCTTTTTGACCAGAACCATATTGTTTCCTAACATTAACTGCCACCTCTTCTATTTTTCTACTTAAATCCTGATGTAATAAATTATCAGGTAACATGAATTTTTATTTTATGATTTTAATAAATATATTTGTGGCCTTTGTGTTTTTGTGGTCACTCTTAACGCCAATTACGACTTTCTACTGCCTTCACATTCAGCCATAAAAAGAAACCAATAAAAGTTAAATAATAAATCACATCCCGGCTATCCAAAACCCCACGGGCAATATTATAAAAATGCGAACTAATCCCGAAAAAACTAAATATCACTCCAAGCCAGCCCGGCATCGAATTAGTTACAAAATCCGCCCCGATTATAAAAACCAGAAAACAAGCGGCCAATCCCAAAATAAAAGCAACAATCTGATTTTTTGTTAACGAAGAAATAAAAAGTCCAAGCGCAAGATATGCCCCTCCAAGCAAAATCGCTCCAATATATCCTCCAATAACCGGCCCTAAGTCCATACTTCCAAGTGATGCCACTGATATCGGAATAGACAAAGTCAATCCCAAAGAAATAGCTAAAAACGTTAAACTCGCTAAAAACTTAGCCATTACCACATCAGCATCACGAACCGGCAAAGTTAAAAGTAATTCTTCCGTGCCCGACTGCTTCTCTTCCGCCCAAACTCGCATTGTTATGGCCGGAGTTAAAAACAAAAATATCCAAGGCAAAATCCCAAAATACATTCTCATCGATGCCTGATTACTCAAGAAAAAATTCTGAAAAAACAGCCAGTTCCCAACCACCAAAAACACACCAATGAAAATATAAGCAATTGGTGAATTAAAGTATGCGCCCAACTCTCGCTTGTAAATTGGCTTGATGTTTGAATGCCTGAGCGTTCGAATCGCTGGAATCGTGGGAATCGTTTGTGTTTTCTCGTTATCCATGTCCATATTATTATAATAAACTCTTCTTAAAAGATATTGACTTAAAAAATAATTTATCAATCAAAGGCAATATTTCTAAAAAATCACTTTGTGTTATATATTTAAGCCTCCCTGCCAAGATTAAACCTGCCTTAACCTCCACCAAGGATCCAATTGACTGACCAACAAATCTTGCGAAGTCCTTCCTACTGCGACCAATACTCCCCTCAACAATATTCAGTACCACCGAAACCGCAGCCCGTCTAACCTGTGAAGTCAACGCGTAAATCTCCTCGCGAGGAAATTTCTCTGTAATATTATAAACCCCCAACACTAACTCCTGAGCTAACTCATATATTTCTAATTTCTCAAAACTATATTTAATATATGGCATAAAAAGAAAAAAACAATTCCCACGACTCCCGCATCTCCTGCATCTCCAACATCAAGTAGTCAAATTTCTAAAAACGTCTTCCAAACTCGCTTGCTCCCGTCTCATCTCCAAAATCTTCCATCCATTCTCCACCGCCAAATTAAATAGTGTCTCTCTTATATCACTATCTGTCTCAATCTCCCAGCTCGCGATATTATTAACTATATTTCCGCCCGAGGCAGATCCGCCTTTGGCGGAAACCTTATTAACTCCAGACAGGTTAGCAACCACGGACTCAAAACTGTCCCCCGCCCCCTTAACCTCCACATAAACCCGCTCCTTCCCTTCCGCCTGCTTAGTAAGTTCCTCGGTCGTCCCGCTTGCCACAATTTTTCCCTCATTAATAATAACAACCCTAGAGCAAGTCGCCTGGACTTCGCTTAAAATATGCGTTGATAAAATTACTGTCTTTTTCTCGCCTAATCTTTTTATCAAACTCCTAATCTCCACAATCTGATTCGGGTCTAATCCACTGGTCGGCTCGTCCAAAACTAAAATTTCCGGATCATGAATCATTGCCTGCCCTAAACCAACCCTTTGGCGATAACCCTTGGAAAGCTCCCCGATCTGCTGCCTTATAACCTTGGAAAGCCCGCAAACATCTATCATCTCTTTTATTCTTTCTTTAATCTTACTAGCACTCACTCCCCGCACCTCGGCAATAAACTTTAGATACTCGTAAACCTTCATATCATCATACAAAGGCACGGATTCCGGCAAATATCCAATTTTCTTACGGATTTTTAAACTATCCTCTCGCACATCCAGTTCACCTACCTTTACTGTTCCTTTGGTTGGCGCTAAAAAACCGGTTATCACCCTCATCGTTGTTGTCTTCCCAGCCGCATTCGGCCCCAAAAAACCCAAAACCTCACCGTCTCTAACTTCAAACGATGCTTCGTTAACCGCAGTTATTTCATTAAATTTCTTTGTTAAACCTAAAACTCTAATCATAAACTATTCTATATAATCTTATGGAATAAAAAGATTAGTATCATCATCGTCACCGTCGTCATCATCACCGTCCGCATCACCGTCTCCAGCATCCCCTGTGTCCCTGTCATCATCGTCGTCTTCACCATCCGTAGTTTCCCCATCATCCGCATCGTCATCTCCTGCGTCTCCCGCATCTCCTACATCTCCATCCTCACCATCCACGTCTCCCGCGTCTCCAACGTCTCCCGCGTCTCCGCTATCAACCCCTTCCACGTCTGGATCTTCCTCACTATCCTCATCCCCATCCTCTGCGTCCCCAACATCTCCCCCATCATAATCATCCACCTGTTGATTTATTAAAATAATTACCTTTTCTATAAACACATCTTCTGTTGGGTAACTATTATCATCTATCTCTAATGCTTCAATTTTATCCACCACATCCATGCCACCAATCACCTCGCCAAAAACCGTATGTTTCCCGTCAATCCAAGGCGCTTCCTCGCCAGTCATAATAAAAAACTGGCTCCCATTAGTGTCCGGACCGGAATTTGCCATTGCTATCACCCCCCTAACGATATTATGCGAAGAAGGTATAGCATCATTATAAACATAACCTTCTGCTTTCAACCTCGCTACATCATCCTCGTCCAAACCTTCCAAAGTCGAGGCATTAATCTCGTCATCAAAAGCATAGCCCGGTCCTCCCTGTCCGTCATCGCTTTTATCATCATCCCTCGAATTCGGGTCCCCGCCCTGTATCATAAAACCTTCTACCACCCGATGAAATCTTGTTCCTTCATAAAATTCCTCTTTCGCCAGATTGGCAAAATTCATTATTGTTTGCGGCGCTTCAAATGGGAAAAAATCCACTCTAATATCTCCCATACTTGTTTTTATAACCGCTTGAATCTTTTCTACCGCCACTCGATCTCCATCATCAGTCGACACATCATCCATCTTAACCGAACCCGGATCAACCTCCTCATCATCCTCTTCTTCTCCTCCATCAAAAAGCCCGCACCCCCCAAGCAAAACCGCTCCTGCCAGAAAAACAATAAAAAAAATAAAAAGCTTCTTCATAATTTTTTACCTAAAAATAAAATATATGTAAATACTTTTATTCATCTATTAAGATTACCAGAAAACGCCTCTTAGTCAAGGTCCTAACTGTGGATGACCTGTTAAATTCTATTTTTTCGCATTTTCGCCCGCCCGCCATCGAGTTCGCTCGAAGGCGAAGTCGGGCGGGTAGTTTCGCAT
>JABMQE010000122.1 GCA_013203415.1 Candidatus Falkowiibacteriota bacterium
ACGCCCCACCAGGGCACGGTAGAGACGCCCCACCAGGGCACGGTAGAGACGCCCCACCAGGGCACGGTAGAGACGCCCCACCAGGATAATCCAGAGGCGTACCATTTATCAGATAATAATAAAACCCCCCATAATATCGATAATGAACGACGGGGCGTCTCTACGTCGCCGTCGCCGTCGTCATCGCCGCCGTCGCCACCGTCCCGTCACAACCCCCAATGGAAACCCAATTCATTAGGCGCCATCATCAATCAATTTAAATCCACCACCACCAAACGCATCCATAAAATCAATCCCCATTTCGCCTGGCAACCAAGGTTCTACGATACAATAATCAGAGACGAACAAGGATTATTTAATGCGAGGCAATACATCATCAACAACCCGGAAAAATGGTGGCGAGACAGGAATAACAAACAAGGGTTGGGAATGTAAAATAATATTTTAAAAAAAATCAAATATAATATCAAAAACACCCCATATAAAAAGGTGTTTTTGTTTGTCTAACCTCATATTATAATGTTATAATTATTACAGCAGATACCAAAAACCCATCCCTAAACAAATAAAAACCAAACCCCATGAACTATGCAATCGTCATCTTTTTAGTCCTATTATCCGGCCTTTTCTCTGGACTAACCCTAGGCCTCTTAAGCTTGGATAAAAACGAGCTAAAAAGAAAAATAGCGCTTGGCGATAAAAAGGCCAAAAAAGTTTATTCTGTTAGAAAAAGAGGCAACTTATTGCTCTGCACCCTCCTCTTGGGCAATGTTGGCGTTAACTCTACCTTGGCAATTTTTCTGGGCAATATTGCCAGCGGAGTTGTCGCCGGCTTTGCAGCCACCGGCCTAATCGTTATTTTTGGCGAAATTATTCCCCAGGCAACCTTTGCCCGCTACGCCCTGCAAGTCGGCGCCAAAACTGCCTGGCTGGTTAAATTTTTTATGATTATCCTCTCCCCTATTTGCTGGCCTATTGCCTGGGTCTTAGACAAGGCCTTAGGCGAAGAAATGCAAACTGTTTATTCCAAAAAAGAATTAATGAAAATTGTGCAGGAGCATAAAAGTTCAAAACATAGCGATGTTGATGCTGATGAAGAAAAAATTATCGAGGGTGCTCTATCTTATTCTGATAAAACTGCCGAACAAATAATGACGCCCAGAACCGTTGTTTTTGCCCTAGATATTAATACAAACTTAGACAAAAAAACCCTAACCAAAATAAAAAACGAAGGATTTACCAGGATTCCTGTCTATAAACAATCAATTGATAATGCTGTGGGTGTTCTTTATGTTAAAGACCTAATAAACATCAAATCTGGCACAAAAGTAAAAAACATCTACGAAAAAGAAAAGGCCATAGAAGTTCAAAAAGAAATAAAATTAGACGAACTTTTACCTTTGTTTATAAAATCCAAAACTCATCTAGCTCTTGTTAAAGACGAATATCAAGGCCTAGAAGGAGTTGTCACTTTAGAAGATCTAATAGAGGAAATATTACAGCAGGAAATTATAGATGAAACCGACAAAGTTGCTGATATGCAAAAAAAAGCCAAAAACAAGCCAAAAAAGCCATGAGCAAAAAAATAATTATATTAATATTTATCGCCCTAATATCCGCCTTTTTTATAATCCTGTCATCAAGAACCAAAATCCAAAATACCAATATCCTCTATCCTCAAACATCGGCGAACAGAGAAAGCTTAACAAAAGAACCGATAGATAATGCCCTTGCAAGAACAACCAAAAAACCCTTCGCTATTAAAATTTCTCCTAACAACTCACCCGTTAGTCCCGAAAAATTTTCTGGTTATCACACCGGCGCCGACTTTGAAACCTTTCTAAACGAGCAAGAAATAGACATTAACATCTTTGCCATTTGCACCGGAAAACTTTTACAAAAAAAATATGCCACTGGCTACGGCGGCGTTGCTGTCCAAGAATGCCAAGTAGATAATCAAGATATAACAGTCATCTATGGCCATCTTAAATTAGACAGTATCGCTACCAATCCAAATCAAATCATAAATAAAGGTCAAAAAATCGGAATTTTAGGCCAAGAATATTCAAGCGAAACTGATAACGAAAGAAAGCATCTCCATCTAGGTATTCATAAAGGAAAAGATATTAATATCCTTGGTTATACCCAAGATAAAGACGAACTTAAAAATTGGATTAATCCCTTAACATTAATTAAATAATTCAATAAAGTTAACTATGAAAATCTGCATCAGCGCCAGCATAAAATTCAAAGACACAATTCTTAAAGTATCAAAAATCTTAAGCGAGTTAGATATCCCCCATCACCGGCCAAATATGGAACTGCCCAAAGAGCAAGAAACCCCAAAAATAATAGCAGAACTTATAAAAGAACATTTTGGTAAGATAGACCAGTCCGAAGCTATTTTAATTGTTAACCCTACTGGCTACTTTGGCAACTCTGTAAAAATTGAAATCGGCTATACCAAAGGCAGGGGTAAAAAAATTTATTTCTTAGAAAAAACAAACGAGCCAGAGCTGGACTGCCTGGCTGATGATTTTATATCAATAGATAATTTAGAAAAATTAAAATAACAAAACCATGACAACAAAAATCCTGCTACCTTTAATCCTGATTACCCTCTTTATCACCACTGCCTGCACTCCTGTTGAAATAGGTACTCCCTGCAACGAACATGGAGATTGTAAAAATTTAGATTGCACAAATCACAATCTCCAAGATCCTGTTTGTTGGGATAATAAATGTCAATGCGGAATCTACTAACCACCTCCCCCTAACAACATACAATAAACCAAATGTTCCCCTCCCCCCGCCCAAAACCCCGTTTCAATTTCGACTCTTCAGTAATCTTTTTAATCCTCTCAAATCTCATCACCATAATCATCGCCATTACCCAAAAATGGGACTTTGGCGTTATTTTATGGATTTACTGGTTCCAAAGCATCACCATCGAATTTTTCCACTTCCTGCGCATCCTAAACCTAAAAAATTTCACCACCCAAAATGTCCGCGTTAACAACATACCGCTCAAAGCAACAAACAGTGCTAAAATCTTTGTTGCTTTCTTCTTCCTCTTCCACTACGGCATTTTCCACTTCGCCTATATGATTTTCCTATTTTTCAAAGGCGGCTCCCTGGTTGCCAACCTCGGCTATATTACAGGCATTACTGCCATGTTTTTTGCCAATCATCTCTACTCGTTCTTAAAAAACTTTAAGCAAGACACCGAAAAAAAACAAAATATTGGGAAAGTTATGTTCTTCCCCTACGCCCGCATTATTCCTATGCACTTTACCATCCTTTTCGGCTTTTTATTTTTTGCAAGTCAAATTGGCTTAATATTCTTTCTGTTGCTAAAGACCATAGCAGATGTTATAATGCATAACAAAGAACATTCCCTAACTTAACTTTTTATAAAGAAATATGCCTCAAATCCCATGGATATTAATAGCCACTGCTGTTCTGCTTGTTATCGGAGCAATTATCGCTATTATCACCATAAGGCGAAGTGGCGACTACTCGGAAAAAAATCTCTCTGCCAATCAAACTCATAAAGCAGATCAAAAACCTTATCCACCACCAGAACAGCCCCAACAAGAAGAAAAAGAAAAAAAACGCAAAATCATCTTAGCTATCATACTCGGCCTCACCGTTCTTATGGTAATTGGCACTATCGTATTTAAAGAAACGGGCATCCGCACCGGCGGTGGTAGCGGCAACGATGATTCCGGCTTCCCTTTCTTTGTTCTTTTCCCTATCTGGATCGCCCTAATCCCAGCTCTCAAAAAAAACAAAAAACCCGTCAGCCCAAACCGAAAAAAAGTCCTTATCGCCATTGTTATCCTAACCGTCCTCTTAGTCCTTGGCACTGCCTTATTTGTATTTCTTAGAGCTAAATAATTTCCATGTTACGTAACAAAAATAAATTAATATCACCCTCACGGGTGACCAGCCTCTGGCTGGAACTAACAAAACTCCCATGAACAAACAAACAATCCCAGCCATTATCACAACCGCTTTAGGAGTCATTGGAATCCTCTTAATCCTTGCTGGTCCCGCCTTCAAGCTCCTGCCATCAAACCCAGCTCTTTTCGCTGGTATCGCCTGTCTGATTATCGGCGCCGCAGTTAAAGGCTTTTTCAGAAGACAAAAAACCGAGTAAAAAAAATCAAAAAAAATTGTCAATAATAAACCGAGTATGGCTTTCTTTTTTTTACTAAAAAAATACTTAAACCCTGCTAGTACCTCCCTAAAAAAGATGTCTAATTTTTTGCTGGCTCTTTTCGAGTGGAAAATCGCAAAGAAATCCCGCCTAAAATCTTATCCCCTAAACCTTACCATCTGCTCTGGCAATATCTGCAACCTTTCCTGTTCCCTCTGCCCGGTTGGCCAGAACGCTTCTGGCCGCGAAAAGGGTTTTATGAAATTTGAAACCTTAAAAAAAATAATTGATGAGTGTGGTGCCTATCTTTATCATATAGACCTTTTTAACTGGGGCGAACCCCTGCTTAATCCCGAAATCTTCAAAATGATAAGATACGCCAAAGACCACAAAATTGATGTTGCCATCTCCAGCAACTTAAATCACTTTAACGATAAAATCTGCGAAAATATTATAACCTCTGGCCTCGACACCCTGATAATCTCACTCGACGGCGGCAGCCAGGAATCATCAGAAAAATATCAAAAACACAATAACTTTTCTAATGTTATAGAAAATATTAAAAAAATTGTCCAAAAAAAACAAGAACTAAAAAAAAATACCCCCTTTATTCAATGGCGCTTTCTTGTTAATTCTTATAATTATCATGAAATTCCAAAAGCCCGGAAACTTGCTCACCAACTCAAAATCAACAAACTCGAGCTTGCCCCTTTTCGCTGTGATATGGGCCAAGAACTTTTCTTAAAAGATAAATCCCAAATAGAAAATGTTAAATCCTGGCTCCCGCCCGAAGAATCTTTTTCTATGTATAACTAT
>JABMQE010000016.1 GCA_013203415.1 Candidatus Falkowiibacteriota bacterium
GATTTTAAAGTTGTTTTGTGGTGAGGGTTTGGCTAAGGCTGATATTAAAGAGTTAAAAGATATTTTTGGTTTGGGTGAGGCTAAGGCTTGTGAGATTGTAGCGTGTTTCGAACTAGGCAAACGCCTGCTCAAAAACAAAAAAACAGTTTTGCTGATGACGCCAGAAGAAGTTTTTATTGAGCTTAAAGATTTTAGAAACCATAAAAAAGAGCATTTTGTGATTTTTTACCTAAACTCCAGAAACCAAGAAATAGAAAGAGAGATAATATCCGTAGGCACGCTTAATGCAAACCTAGTCCATCCCCGTGAAGTCTTTGAATCAGCTATACAACATTCCGCCGCCCAAGTTCTAATCGCCCACAACCACCCATCAGGCGACCCAGAGCCAAGCGAAACCGATTTAAGCGTTACTAAAAGATTAGTCGAAGCCGGCAAGATTTTAGGAATCGAAGTGGTGGATCATGTGGTGATAGGGAAGGAGGGGTGGGCGAGTTTCAAGGAGAAAGAGTTGATTTAATTTATAAGATAGCAACATGGCAATTTTCGATGAATTAAAATCGGTGGGTAAGGTATTACAAGAGGCAGGCAAGATTGAGCAATATCAACAAATTCTTGAAACCCAAGAGAGGCTTTTAGAAATGTAGAATAAAATAAATGATTTAGAGGGGGAGAATAAAAGATTAAACGAACAGTTAAAAATTAAGGAGAGTCTATGTTATGAGAATAATGCTTATTGGATTAAAAAAGATGATAATTTTAAAGATGGTCCTTTTTGTACGCGTTGTTGGGAGAAAGATAAAGACGCAATAAGAATGCATCGCCAGAGAGGCTCTTCTTATCATTTTTGTCCTGAATGTGACAATAAAGTGTTGATGGGTAGAGGGGCTGATTTAAATAATACACCAAACAGTGCATCAAAAATAAAAAAAATTGTTGGTATTGGTTCAAATTAGGAATTAAATTAATAAAATATAAAATTATGAACGACAAAAAATACAAAATCCAAGAAGAAAAAATAACAACTGGTGGTGAAGATTATCTTAAAATTGGAGAGCAAAAAGGATATATTTCTCAAGATGGTAATAGAATTAAATATTTAGCTACTGGTAAAAGCTATAATTTTTCTAACCCCGAAGAGAAAGTAAGAGCTGAATATTATATGGGGCTAATTGAAAAATACAACTATCCGAAGAAAAGAATCGAGCTTGAGGCGGAAATGCCGGACAGAACACCGGAGAGATATGCCGATGTTGTGGTTTTTCGAGACGATGAGAGAAAAAAGCCGTATATTGTTATAGAATGCAAAAAAGATGGAATAACTGATGCTGAATTCGAGCAGGCCGTTAAACAGGCAATTGCCAATGCGAGAATTTTGAAAGCCCCTTTTGCAGTTTGTGTTGCCGGTAATACCCGTCGTGTGATTGAGACGGAAAAATGGAACGATAAAGAACCAGAAAAATCCATAATCACTGACATCCCTATTTCTTATGGTAAAATTGAGGAGTTTCGTCATAAAAAAGGCGACTCTAATTGGGACTTAAAAGCTCTGGACAAACAAGAATTAATTAGGGCCTTAAAAAAATCTCATGATACTTTATGGGCTGGTGGTAAAAGAAATCCAACCGTGGCTTTTGACGAGTTAGCAAAAATAATTTTTGTTAAAATTCGTGATGAAAAAAGAGGCAGAAAAGATGGGGAATATTATGATTTCCAAATAAAAACGCATGAGAAGGCGGAAAGTGTTTTTAAGCGTATCAATGCTATTTATGGGGAGGCCAAGAATAAAGACCCCGAAGTATTTAAGGAAGATTTAAAAGTTGAGCCAGAAGAGCTTTACACGGTAGTGGAGCATTTGCAAGGGCTCTCTCTTAGCAAAACCGACCTTGATACTAAGGGTGTTGCTTTTGAGCAGTTTATGGAAGATTTTTTTAAGGGTAAAAGCGGGCAATATTTTACTCCTCGGGAAATTGTTAGTTTCGCGGTTGAAATGATGAGTATCAAAAATGATGATTTAGTTTTAGACCCGGCTTGTGGTAGTGGTGGTTTTCTTTTGCATGCTCTTGATGCGGTGCGTCAGCAAGCGGAGGAGTATGAGAAAGATAATCCCGAGGCGCGTTATAGTCATTGGCACGATTTCGCTAAAAATAATCTTTTTGGTATTGAGATTAACGACTCAATCGCGCGCGTTGCCAAAATGAATATGATAATCCATGATGATGGCCACACTAATATTATTGGTTTTGACGCTTTGGAGGATATTGAAAAAATGAACCGTAAGAACACTGGTTTTAATAAAAATCGTTTTGACATTATTCTCACTAATCCTCCTTTTGGCGCTAATGTGAAAGCAAGTGAGCATTTGTATTTAGAAAAATTTGAGCTGGGCAGGAAAAAAGATAAAGCCGGAAAAGAAAAATCAATGAAGAATCAAAAGACCGAAATTTTGTTTATTGAGCGTTGTATTGATTTTTTAAAGCCAGACACTGGCCAGATGGCTATTGTTTTGCCTGATGGGATTTTGACCAATTCCAGTTTGCAATATGTCCGTGATTTTTTAATGGAGAAGGTCCAAATTTTAGCAGTGGTAAGCTTGCCTCAATTTGCTTTTTCTCATTATGGCGCTGGAGTAAAATCGTCTTTAGTTTTTATTCGTAAAAAAGATGTACTTGAAAAATTAGGCAAATATAAAATTTTTATGGCGATTGCGGAGCATATTGGTTATGATGCTACTGGTCGTAAGGATATTAAGAATGATTTGGATAAAATTTTGGGAGAGTTTAGGAAGTTTAAACAATAATTTAGTGAATATGTTTGCAGTTTTGGAGACAATTAAGCAGGCCGCCCAAGAAAGAAAAATTCTAAAAATTATTTATCTTGAAAAGGACGGCACTAGTGAAGGGTGGCGTTATATAGAGCCATACAGTTTTACTGATGGACCAAGCGGACAAGCTCTCTTTGCCTGGGACTTGGACAAAAGTGGTATCAGGAGGTTTATAATTAGTCGTATCCAGGATATTGAGATTACTGCTCGTAATTATCATCCTAGATACGCGGTTGAAATTTAGATTATGTCAAAAGAATTTTTCAATTTGAATGGGGATACCTTGGTGGCCATTGATTGGTCTAATGTTTATGGTTGGTTTGAAGATTTGGGTTGGGAAATTGATCCGCAGAAATTATACGATTATCTTAACGGCTATTCGGGGATATATCTTAAAAATTTTTATTTCGGAAAAGATAGGCATAATCAAAAGACGGAGGGGTTTCATGAAGAAATTGAGAAGATTGGTTATAATTTAATCTCAAAAAATGTAAAATGGATACCGGTTTATTTGGAGAAATCGCATTTCAAAAAAGCTGTTAAAGAATTATTTAATACTTTGGACGATGTCAGGGTGACAAATTCAGAAATATCCAATAAACTTTATGATATAAATAAAAAAGTAGAAAATCTTCCTAAGATAAGTATCGGCAAGAAGGGGGTAGCGTTTAGTTTGTCTAGCGAAGGACGACTGCAAGAGATATATGACTTAATAGGTGAGCTGGACAACATTTTAAAGAGGTTAAACATAGACATCGGTGATTTGCAGAGAAATTTAATTAAACCAGTTAGAAGGAGAAAGTGTGATTTTGATGTGGAAATTAGTTGTGATGTATACAACAATTTGAACAAGATGAAAACTTTTTTGCTTTTTAGTGGTGATGGTGATTACGTAGCTTTGGTTGAGGATATTATTAAAAAGGGTAGGCAGGTGATTGTTGTCTTTGGCCCTGGCCATAAGGGCAAAGAGTATGACGAAGTAGAAAAAGGATTATTTTTGTGTTCGGTAAATAAGCTAAGAGCGTTTATTAAAAAGTAAAACCCGAGAGATTGCTCTCTCGGGTTTAAGGTATCCCAAGGGTTACCCCAAGGGCGTGATGTTGTCACTATAGCAAGGAGTTATCCACATGTCAAGGGTTGTTTTGGTTTGTTTTGATAAAAATGGCTAATTTTAGGAGAAAATTAATAGAGAATAGATAGAATATGAAATCAAAAATTTTTAGTAAAACATTGTTTTTTCTAAAAAATCAAAAAGATAAATTTACATTTAAAAATGTCAAAATTTTTTTTGTGTGCTCTTTTATTTATCTTAGTCTAACAGCTTTTATCTTTTCGTTTAACAATTATTATGCAATATGGAAGAATAATATTAGTTTAATATTTTTTTTATCACCTTTTTTATTATTAGCACTAGCTTGGTTTATTGGGACAAGGAAAAAGGAATTAGTAGTAGCGTCTTGCGCAATCATAGTTACAGCTTTATTTTTTATATACGAAAGAGGACAAACGGAAATTGCTGGAATAAATTCTATTCAAGCAACGAATATACACAATTGCAGAATAATACAAAACAACATTAATATTCTTACAGGTGATGAAAATAAAAATCAAGAATTTGTTTTGAATTACTTCGTAACCGAACCTTATTATCAAAACTTTGATTTAATTTATCGCAAGGCTGGACAAGAGGAAAGTAAAAAAATACAAAGGGCAATCTTTGAAATGGAAGGAGTTAATAGTTTCGTCAAAATGAATATAGAAAGAGCGTCAAGCCTTGGGAATGTCAGCCAAAGGTATAATGATGAGATAATTAAATGGTCTAATAAAATTAAACCTATTATTTGTAAAAAATTATTTTATGAAAACGATGAAGTTAAATGACTTCCAACAACTTAATTCCCAAATTTTTACTGTTTGGAGCGATGAGATTAGGGAGCGGTTTGATCCGTATTATTTTAGAGTTGAATTTAGAAAAAACATGGAGCAGATAGATAAAAGCAAATTCAAAGTAGTTCGGTTTGGTGAGTTAATGAAGGACTTAAAGAACGGCGTAGAAATACGAACCTATTCTGATTCTGGTTACAGATATTTAAGAGTTACTGACATCGATGACTTTGGATTAAACAGTAATGATCCAAGGCATGTTAAGGTCGACCAAATTCCAGAAAAAATTAAATTATCCGAAGATGATTTTTTGATTTCTCGTTCTGGTTCTTTGGGATTAGTTTCTATTGTTACCGATAAAATGCTAGATTACATATTAAGTTCCCATATTTTCAAAATTAGCTTAGATACTGAAAAAATTTTACCAGAATATTTAGCAATTTTTTTTCGGGGCTCTTTGGGGCAACTTCAATTTTTTCAAAAAAATAATGGCGGGATTGTCCCAGAGATAAACCAGGGTGCCTTAAAATCGATTAAAATTCCGCTCCCGCCCCTCGCAACCCAAAATAAAATCGTGACTATAATGCAAAAAGCGTATGCGGAGAAAAAACAAAAAGAAGAAAAGGCGCAGAAATTACTGGCCTCGATTGATGGTTATGTTTTGGGGGAGCTTGGGATTAAGGCGCCGGAGATTAAAAGGGAGATGGTGTTTGAGGTTGGGAGTGATAGGGTTGGGAATAGTAGAATGGATCCATTATTTTATTCTCAAAGAAATATTTATGGGTTTCTTAGGGGAACTAAATTTAAAATTAAATTCGTAGAAGATTTAGTTGAATATTTGCAAACTGGTTTCGCGGCTGGGTCGAAAAACCAAGAAGCTGACGGGGTGATTCAAATTAGACCGACCAACATTGATAATAATGGATATTTAAAATTTGATAAGAATATTTATGTAAAAGGGGAATATGTAAATACAAGACAAAAGGATATTTTACAAAAAGAAGAAATTTTGTTTAATAATACTAATAGCCAAGAGCTTGTGGGCAAGACATCTTATTTTAATTTGGATGGTTATTATTTCTGCTCAAATCACATTACTAGGATAAAAGTTAAAGAAGGATTAAACCCCATATACCTTAAATTGATTTTTAATATTTATCAAAAGATTGGGATTTTTTATAATATCTGTACTAATTGGAATAACCAATCAGGCGTTAACATTAAGTTATTAAAAACTATTAAAATTCCAATCCCATCTTTAGTGACCCAAAATAAAATTGTAGGGAAAGTAAAATCTCATTATTCTTATGCCCAAACATTGCAAAAGAAAGCTAGGGAGGTTTTAAATAAAGCGAAAGAGTTGGTGGAAGGGATGATTTTGAGATGATTTTATTAAATAAGAATATGCATCAAATTATAATAACCCAGGAAGAAAAGCAAAGAGAACTGGGTTATGAAATTTGTATGTTTAGAGAAACATGCAAGGAACTTTTTTCTGGCACCCGACGATCTCAATTTTGGCGTAATCTTTTAGTTGAATCTTTTGCATTGCATATGAGAGTTTTAATTGATTTTTTCTATTCCGATGAAAGGAAATATGATGATGATATTGTTGCGCAAGACTTATTGCCAGATGATGTCCGTTGGAAAGAATTAAGGCCGCCATTGATCAAATTATTAAAAGAAGCTAAAACAAAGGCAGATAAACAACTGGCGCATTTGAGTTGTAATAGGATAATTTTAGAAAAAGAAGGGAGAAAGGGTTGGAAAATTTTAGAGATTTCTAACGAGATAAATAAAATTATCAATTTTTTCGAGGAAATAAAAAAACAAAAAAGCTTTAAATCGAGCAGCTAAAGGATTCAGAAAGGCTAAAAAAATTTATGTTTAAACAAATTGGAAATTTTCAGTTTGTTAAGGTCTGTGATATTAAGCCAGTAGATAAAAATGGTCTGATATTAGAGAATTATCCCCAAACTAGATATAAAAATGTGAAAAATTTGCCCCTTCACAAACATGGTAAGGGTCCATTTTGTAAGTTCAAAATTTCGTTGGAGTACAACAGGAAAGCAGGAGTTTATGCGTTGGTATGTGACGATGTGGTAAAATATATTGGTGAATGTAACGATTTGGGTAGAAGATGGAATGCGGGCTATGGTCAGATATCACCAAGAAATCCTCATAGAGACGGGCAACAAACAAACTGCCGCATCAACAACCTAATTCTTAATAAAGTTAAGAATGGAAAAATAATTGAATTGTTTTTTTATAAAACAAACAAGCTGGACATTGAGAACGATTTGATATTTAAACTAAATCCAGAATGGAACAAAACAACAGGACGTCAAAATATTGCCGCAAGGAGTAATAAGAGAGAAAGAGGTCGAGCCCAAGAGAGTAAGTATTATGAACTTGGAGAATATCTTAGAAACAGTAATAAACAGATTGAGGTTTTAAGTTATAATGAGATTGAAAAAATTTTGGGATCTGAATTACCCGCATCTGCACGTAAGCATAGGCCGTGGTGGGGGAATGATCATAACCTCAATCGCAGTCAGGAGAAATCGTGGTTGAATGCTGGTTGGGAAGTGGCTGCGGTTAGTATGGGACACGATGTAACATTTAGAAAAAATAATCCCTAACTCCCAACCAATGCCAACCCAAACCAAAAAATTGGATAAAGAATAATGCCCACCCTCATCACCACAACAAAATCCAACATCACCACCCTGCAAACCGACGCTATAGTTAATGCGGCTAACGAAACCCTGCTTGGGGGCGGGGGAGTTGATGGGGCGATTCATGCGGGTGCGGGGCCCGAGTTGTTGGAAGAGTGTAAGAAATTGGGCGGTTGCAAAAAAGGCGAGGCCAAGATTACTAAAGGTTATAATCTGCCGGCTAAATATATTATTCATACCGTTGGTCCGGTTTATGGTCATGAAGATGGGAAGGAGGTTGAGCTTTTGGCTGATTGTTATCGTAATAGTTTAAAACTGGCTAAAGAGAATAATCTTAAGACAATTGCTTTTCCCTGCATTTCCACCGGCGTTTTTAGATTCCCTAAAGACGAGGCTGCGAAGATTGCTATTCGGACGGTTAAAGATTTTATTCGGGAAAACTTGGATTGTTTTGAAAAAATTATTTTTGTTTGTTTTTTGGAATTAGATTATAATATATATAAAGCCCTTCTTAAGAAATAAGTATTAAAATACGTATTTTAATATGTAATTCCAAAAACTATGCCTAGAAGAAAATTAGCAAACAAAAACGTTAGAAAGCTGGTTCGGATGGGAGGCAGGAGCCTTGGGCTAACCCTACCTATTGAGATTTTGCGTCAGTTTAAGTGGCGGGAGAAACAGAAAGTAGTGGTTAAGAAAAGAGGAAAGACGATTGTGATTGCGGATTGGCCCGCCCAGGCCAAAGGCAGGGCGGGTAAACCTGCCAAGAAACCGAAATCAAAATTAAAGAAAAAGAAGTGATATTTTTTATTTCTTTTGGAAAATGGTATAATTATATTAGTAACTCGTATACTCGCCTGCCTGCCGGCAGGCAGGTAAACTCGTAACTAGGGACTTTTGACTAGTATTTTTTGATATGACAAAGGAGGTCCAGAAAATAAAAAAAACAGAAACCAAACCCCAAGAAAAGCTTTGGCATAGTTTTAATATCGAAAAAGTATTAAAGGAGGCAGGGACGAAGCGAGAGGGCTTAAAAAATAAGGAGGCCTTAAAACGATTAAAACATGACGGGCCGAATAAACTGCCAAATCCAAAACCCTTAAGCGGCCTTGTGATTTTTTTAAACCAGTTTAGAAGCCCTTTGGTTTATATTTTGCTTATTGCGGGGATTGTATCGTTAGTACTTAAAGAGTTTATTGATATGAGCATTATTCTGGCGGCAGTGTTTCTAAATACAACAGTAGGATTTATCCAGGAGTATAAAGCGAATCGGGCGATTAGCCATTTAAAAAAATTAATCCAAAGAAAAGCCAAAGTTTTGCGCGACGGCGGGGAAGTGGAAATTGATGCTTCGCAGTTGGTGGTGGGCGATATAATTGTTATCGAGGAGGGAGACAGGGTGCCGGCAGATGCAAGGATAATTGAATCTATAAATTTTCAAGTGGTGGAAGCGGCTTTGACAGGCGAATCTGTTCCATCGGAAAAAGCAGTAAAAATTTTAGATAAAGGAAAGCCCTTAGCAGACAGGGAAAATATGATTTATATGGGAACGAATGCGACGCGGGGACGAGGCAGGGCGGTTGTATGTGCTGTAGGAGTAAAAACAGAGCTTGGCAAAATTGCAACTTTAGTAAAAGAAATCGAGGAGGAAAAAACACCTTTGCAGATAAAGTTAGCCCATTTTAGCAAGCTTTTGGGAATTATTGTTTTGGGGATTTCTTTAGCAATTTTTGTTTTAGGATATTTTAGGGGCGAGCCGCTGTTCGAAATGTTCGAGACGGCAGTAGCGATTGCAGTAGCAGCAATACCAGAAGGGCTTTTAGTTTCGGTAACAGTAATTCTGGCGATTGGAATGCAGAGGATTTTGAAGAAAAAGGCCTTGGTAAGAAAATTAATTGCAGCAGAAACTTTAGGAAGCACAACTGTGATAGCCTCGGATAAAACCGGAACCTTAACAGAGGGGAGAATGCAGGTGGGGGAGCTTTTGGCTGGGGCGGACGAGTTGTGTGGTGAAAAGGATGGAATTTTTAATACAAAAGATAAGCATTGGATTAAGTCCCACGAATTGGCTCTTAGAACAGGACTTTTGTGCAATAATGCGGTAGTGGAGAACCCTAAGGATGATCTTAAGGATTGGTCGGTGATTGGAGACCCAAGCGAAGTAGCATTGCTTTTGGCTGCGATTCATTCGGGCTTAAATAAGGAACAGGTTTTAAAAAACAACCCGAGAGTGGCAGAATATCCTTTTGATTCGGAAAGGAAATTTATGGCAACTCTGCATCAGGTAGCCAACCCTTCGACTCGTCGCTCTACTCCTCGCTCAGGGTCCTCGACCTTAAGGCCTACGGAGGGTTTGATTGCTACTAAAGGGGCGCCGGAGCAAATTTTAGAAAGGTCGGAGAGTGTGCAGGTTGACGGGCATGTTAAACATTTAAGCCCCGAAATGAGAAAGGTTGTTAAGGCGAGGTATGAAAAAATGACAAGGCAGGGACTTCGGGTTTTAGGTTTGGCTTATAAAATTGATGTTGATATTAGCAAGTATGGAAAAAACAAGCTCGAGGAATTAGACGAGAAAGATTTAGAAGGATTAGTGTTTTTAGGATTAGTAGGGCTTAGGGATCCGGTAAGGTCGGAGGCAAAGGGGGCGATTGAACTTTGCAGGAAAGCAGGGATAAGGCCAGTGATTATAACAGGAGACCATAAATTAACAGCTCAGGCAGTAGCTAGGGAGATTGGGATAAAAGCAGAGGCAAAGGCAATATTATCTGGTGAAGATTTAGATAAAATGAAAGATAAGGATTTGGTTAAAATAGTAAAAAATATAGATATTTTTGCCCGAGTAAGCCCGCATCATAAACTAAGAATAATTAACGCTTTGCAGGAGAATGGGGAAGTAGTGGCGATGACAGGCGACGGGGTTAATGACGCGCCGGCTATTAAGGCGGCGGATATCGGAATAGCTTTGGGGAGCGGGACAGATGTAACCAAGGGGACAGCAGATATGGTTCTTATGGATGATAATTATAAAACGATTGTAGCGGCGGTGGCGCAGGGAAGGATTATCTTTGATAATATAAAGAAAGTTATTTTGTATCTTTTAAGCGACAGTTTTTCGGAGATGATATTGATTGCTGGGGCATTATTATTGGGGTTGCCTTTGCCGGTAACAGCGGCACAGATTTTATGGATTAATCTTGTTACTGATGGATTTCCAAACGTTGCTTTAACTTTGGAGCCGGGAGAAAAGGATATTATGGACGAGCCGCCAAGGAAAAAGAAGGGCGTTTTGGATACGGAGATGAAGGTTTTAATTTTTATAATCGGGATTGTTACGGACTTGTTTTTGTTTGGGATTTATTTTTACCTTTTGGGTCGTGATGCTAACTTGGTGCATATTCAAACCTTGATTTTTACAACTTTGGCGGTTGATTCTTTATTTTTTGTGTTTGCCTGCAAGAGTATTCGGCATACGCTTTTTAGCACCAGGATTTTTAATAATATGTGGCTGATTGGGGCAGTGTTGGTAGCTTTTGGTCTGCAGTTGATTGCAGTTTACGTGCCGTTTTTCCAAAAGATTTTAGGGACAATCCCCCTAAAAGCAGAAGATTGGATTTTGGTGGCAGTGGTTGGGGTGGTTAATATTATTGCGATAGAGATTGGGAAATATATATTTATTGTGCGGAGGAGGCATAAGAGGGAGCTGACATAAAAATAAAATATGAAAAATAAAAAAGAAAAAACACATATAAAATATATCAGCCAAAGGCTGACCAGCCTGTGGCTGGAAAAATTTTTTATTTTTGGTTTGTGTTTTTCATCTTTTTTCTTTAGTTTTTTATTTATACCATGCTGATTCTCTACATAATCCTATTCCTCGCAGCCTGTGTTATTCTAGCCAAGGGCGGCTCTATGGTAGTAGACGCTTTGGCAAAAATCTCGGCTTTTTTTAAGTGGAGCGAGTTTTTGGTAGCTTTTATTTTAATGGGATTTATGACAAGTGTGCCGGAACTTTTTGTGGGAGTAACTTCGGCGCTAAACAAAACGGCAAATTTGTCGCTTGGAAATTTAATCGGGGCGAATATTGTTAACTTAACTTTGGTTATGGGGCTGGCCGCTATTTTAAGCCGAGGAATAAAAATAGAAACGAGCATTGCCAAAAGAGATGCGATGTTTACCCTTTTGATGGTTGTGATTGCAACGGCTTTGATGATGGACGGCGTGCTTTCCCGGGTTGAGGGCGTGGTTTTGATTTTTATATTTTTTATCTATTTAATACAGCTTTTCCATTCCAACCAAAAAAGATTTCCTTATTTTATTATTAGGATTTTGCAGGCCTTAAGATTTAGCGTTAACGGCGAGAAGTTTCATAAGGAGTACGAGGTTAACGGCAAGAAGTCCCCAAAAGAGATTCTTTGGGATTTTGTGAAATTTGGGATTGGACTTGCTTTACTTTTGGGGAGCGCCAGGTTAATAGTTTATCTGGCAGGCGCGGTGGCCCAGGAACTCGGCTTGCCGATGATTTTTTTAGGACTTGTAATTTTGTCTATCGGCACAACTTTGCCAGAGCTTACTTTTGGGATTAAGGCAGTGATGTCAGGGAGAAGAGAGATGATTTTGGGAAATACCTTTGGAAGCGTGATTGTTAATATGGTTTTTATTTTGGGAATCGTAGCTTTAATAAATCCGATTACTATTGCGTCTTTTGGGGTGCTTATGGCATCGATTGTTTTTCTGATTGTTTTGCTTTTGGTTTTTTCTATTTTTATAAGGAGCCAAAGCCGGCTTTCCTGGCAGGAAGGGATGGTGTTGGTGCTTTTTTATATTTTGTTTTTGGTTGGAACTTTGTTTTTGCACGGATAGCCACGGATGACTACGGATAGCCACCCGCCTTGCCGGCGAGGCAGGCAGATCACGGATACTATGAAGATGGTTGCGTGGTTTTTTTATTAACGTTGCAGAAAAGCGGGGTATATAGTAAAATGTAAGTAAGAATTATGAATAAAGAGTCATGAATTATGAAGTTATCTCGACTCCAAAAGTTTATTTTGATTAGGTGTAAGAATTTTAGGCAGAAGGTTGTGCCAAGGAGGGAGTTTTTGGGATTTTATTCTGATACGAAAATAAAACCCAGCAAAGAAGACCAGCATAATATTATTACCAAAAGTTTAATGAGGTTGATTAGGAAAGATATGTTAGTGGGGTTTGGGGAGATTACGCGGGAGAAGATATTTGTGGAGAAAGTAAGGTTGACGAGGATGGGGACGCGGGAGGTGAGACGGCTTTTGGACAAGCAGCAGAAGTTGCCGCTTCGGCTCAAGAAAACAAGAAAACAAGAAAACAAGAAAGCAAGTTAGTTATTATTATTTATTTTTAATTTATAAAATTATGACGGCATTAAAGAAATTTTTTAGATATTTTTCATGCGCCTTTTTATTTGCATTGACACCGATTATTGCTAAAGCAAACGTTATTGCACCAAGAGTCATGACTATGGAAGATACGATATATGATATTATTAAGGTGATAGTTGTTGTTATTGTTATATCATTAATAGAGAGCCCTTTTATATTTTTTTTGTTCAAGAAAAAGTTTAGTTATAGGTATAGCTTATTAATAGCTTTACTTGCTAATGTAATCTCTACGTTGTTTGGGTTTTGGTTGTTTCTTTTTAAACTAGATTTTAATCAGCTGCGGTTATTTACTTATACTTATTTATTGTCAGGATTGATTGAAGGCGGAGTCATGTATATGTTTTTCAGGAAGAAGTTTGGTTTTGCTAGAATAATATTAATGTCTTATTTAGTTAATTTGGTTAGTTATTTATTAATTGCTGGATTGTTACTGATTTTGTTGTATGTTCCTTTTTTTAGTTTTTTAATTATTAATTTATAAATTTATGCCAACACCAAAGAAAATTTTGTCTTATTTGAATGCGAATAAGATTAAACACGAGATCCTTAAACATAAAAAAGTTTTTACAGCTTATGATGCGGCGCAGACATTAGGAGAGGATATAAAAAAGATTGCCAAAACGCTTTTGGTTAAGGCGGATAAGGATTATTATATTGTTTCGGTGCCGGCGAATATGAATTTGGATATTAAAAAATTGGGCGCAGCGCTAAAGGCAAAGAAGGTGAGTATTCCGAATGAAAAGGATATGGCTAAGGTTTGTAAGATTAAGCCAGGCGCGATGAGTGCTTTTGGGTCTTTGTATAAATTACCAGTCGTTCTTGATAAAGGGTTGCTCAAAGCTAAAGATGCGGTTTTTTCGACGGGAGATTTTATGGAGAGTGTTCGTTTGAAAGTAAAGGACTACGCTGATGTCGAGGGGGCGATACTTGGGAATGTTGGGGTGGTTAGAAAGGTGAAGCCTCAAAAAAACAACCCTTCGGCAAGCTCAGGGCGGGGAAAAGCAATCCCTCGATGCGGCTCGGGACAGGAAAAACAAAAAAGCAAGACGACGAAAAAGAAGAAGAAGAAATAGTGCATCATTAATTACCACTAATCAGTAC
>JABMQE010000123.1 GCA_013203415.1 Candidatus Falkowiibacteriota bacterium
AAAGAGCCCTTCGACTCGCTCCGCTCGCTCAGGGTCTCCACTCGCCTCTAAGGAGGCTCGCTCCGAAAAAGCAGTGAAAGTGAAACCAGCGAAATCTGTTAAGACAGAGGTTCGCAAGTTTAGTGATGTGGATGGGATTTTGGTAAGGCCGCTTTTAACGGAAAAGATTAGCGGGTTGGGCATGTATAATCAGTATGCTTTCGAGGTGAAGCCAGGAGCGAATAAAATTCAGGTTAAAAAAGCAGTGGAGACATATTATAAAGTTAGGCCAACAAGAGTAAATATTGTTAAAGTGCGCGGCAGAAGCGTACGCTGGGGCAGAACGCAAGGGAAAACAAGGGGATGGAAGAAGGCGATTGTGACGCTTAGACAAGGGGACAAGATTGAGCTTTATGAAGGAGTATAGTTATGAAAATACGAGAATATGAAAATAACTAATAATTTGAAATATGGCGATTAAGAAATATAAACCTACAACACCAGCAAGAAGACACTCTTCGGTAGTCCTAACAAAGGATTTAACGAAAAAGCGACCGGAGAGGTCTTTGGTTACTGCAAAAAAAAGAAAAGCCGGCAGGAATAATACTGGTAAGATTACTATTAGGCATAGGGGCGGCGGGGCTAAGCGGTATTTAAGAAAAGTTGATTTTAAGAGAGATAAGTTTGATATAGAAGCAAAAGTTATTGCGATTGAATATGATCCAAACCGAAATGCCAGAATTGCACTTTTAGAATACAAAGATGGCGAAAAAAGATATATTATTGCTCCAACAGAGTTAAAGGAGGGGGATAAAGTTGTTTCTTCCCAAAAAAAGACAGAGATAAATCCGGGTAATGCAATGCCTTTAAGGTTTATTCCAACAGGAATGATGATTTATAATATCGAGTTAACTCCAGGCAAGGGCGGACAGATTGTTAGAAGCGGTGGAGTAAGTGCTACTTTGCAGTCGCAGGAAGGAAAATTGGCCCAGATAAAATTGCCATCGAGTGAAATAAGATTGGTTTCTACGGATTCGATGGCAACAATTGGACAGGTTTCTAATCCAGATGCGAGGGCGGTTCGGATTGGTTTGGCAGGCCGAAAAAGACATATGGGCATTAGGCCAACAGTTCGCGGCAAGGCAATGAACCCGGTTGACCATCCGCATGGCGGTGGTGAGGGCGGGTCTCCGATTGGGCTTAAACATCCGAAGACGCCATGGGGTAAGCCGGCGCTTGGGGTTCGGACTAGACAGAAGAATAAGTTTTCTGATAGGTTTATTGTGAAGCGGAGGAAGAAGCGGAGATAGTTGATAATTTCCAAGGTGATAAAAACGTACGTACGAACGTACGTACGTGCGTACGTACGTACTTACGTTTATCGTCTTAGAAGTGTTCGTCGCTAATTTGCGCGAATTTACCACAAATTACACAAATTTTATATTACGGATTCGTGAAATTAGTGGTAGATTAGTGTAAATTAGTGGGAGACATAAATTACGAACCAATAGATTAAATCATGATAAACAATAAATAAAGAAAAAATGTCGAGATCACTAAAAAAAGGTCCATTTATAGATTATAAGCTGCTTAAGAAAATCAGTAATGTTAAGCGTGGAGATAAAATAGTTATCAAAACATGGTCGCGTGCTTGTACCATAACCCCGGAAATGGTAGGATTTACTCTTGGCGTGCATAACGGAAAGGATCATATTCCAGTATTTGTGGTAGAGAATATGGTGGGGCACAAATTGGGTGAGTTTTCGCCGACCAGAAAATTTTCTAAACACGGCGGTAGAATGCAAAAAGAGCAAGAGCAAGAAGCGGCTGATAAGGCGAAAGATGCTGTTGATAAGGAGAAGGCAGAGACGGAGGGGGATGAGAAGAAGGAGTAAAATCGCTAATTTGCACAAATTTACCACAAATTACACAAATCCGAATTAGTGAACCAATAAATTAATAAATCAATAAACCACGTCCATGGAAGTAAAAGCTAAGGCAAGATATATACGGATTTCGCCGAAAAAGGTTCGGTTGGTATTGGCTTTAGTTCGGGGAGTGGATGCGGAAGAGGCATTAAAGCAGCTGCAGTTTATAAACAAAGCGGCGGCGCGGCCGGTAAAAAAACTTTTGGATTCGGCGATTGCTAATGCAACAAATAATTTTAGCTTGGATAAATCGAACTTATTTATAAAAGAGATAAGAGCTGACGAGGGGCCGACCTTAAAAAGATGGAAGCCAAGAGCTTTTGGCAGGGCAACGCCTTTAAGAAAAAAGAGTTCACATATTAGCATAGTTTTGGGCGAGAGAGTGGAGAGTAAGGATGTAGAGAAGAAGGAGCAGAAATTGGATGCGCCGGTGAAGATCTCTGAATTGGCGAAGAGTGATGGGAAGAAAAGCGAAGATGGAAAATTGAAAATGGAAGATGGAAAGAAGAAAGAAACTAGAGATAAGAAACTAGAAACTAGAGACGAGGCAGAAGATGTTAAACTGGATAGTGCTGGGAACTTGATAAAGAAAGAAAGAAAGGGGCTGGAAGATATGAGAAAGAAAGAAAGAAAAGGATTTTTTAAGAGTGTGTTTAGCAGGAAGACAGGGCAGAAGTAATTATTAATTGTTAAACCCTTCGACTCCCCCTCGGCAAGCTCGGGGTCGCTCAGGGTAAAAAAACTAACGTTTTTTTATGGGACAAAAAGTTAATCCAAAAGCATTTAGATTAGGCATTACAAGAACTTGGAACTCCAAGTGGTTTTCTAGTAAAAATTATAAAGAATTTTTGCGGGAAGATGTGATGATTAGAAAAATAATAAAAAACAAGCTAAAGAATTCGGGGATAGCGGAAATAGAGATAGAACGTTCGGGCGAGAATATAAAAGTGATTGTTTATGTTTCTAAGCCGGGTTTGATTATTGGCCGAGGCGGAGCCGGAATAGAGCAGTTAAGACAGGAGATTGATAAGAAAGTTTTTGGAAAAATTTATAAAAGGAAGCCCCGAGGAAAATATAATCTGGATATCAGTATTCAGGAAGTAAAAAGCCCCGATCTTTCTTCCCAGGTAGTGACGGAACGAGTTATAGACGACATAGAAAAAAGAATCCCTTTTAGGCGAGTATGCAAGCAATCGATCGAGAATGTTAGAAAAGCAGGTGCCAAGGGAGTAAAGATTTTGGTGGCCGGAAGGTTGGGCGGAGTGGAAATAGCCAGAACAGAGAAGTTTACTTGGGGGAATATTCCTTTGCATACATTAAGGGCAGATATTGATTATTCCAGAGGAGCGGCACATACGATTTATGGTTTGATTGGGGTTAAGGTTTGGATATATAAGGGTGAGGTTTTTAAGAGCAAGGCGAAGGAGGAGACATCAGATGAGAAAGCGAAGGAGGGTGCGAAGTAGATGAGTTCTTGTTTTGTTGTTTCATTGTTACATTGCTACATTGTTAAATTGTTAAATAATTAAGTTATGAAAATTGTTTTGGCTACAAAATCACCTTATAGGCGGGAAGCTTTTAAGATGTTAGATATAGAATTTACCACAGAAGGGAGTGATGTGGATGAGTATTTTGAAGGCAGGCCTGAAAATCCGGAAGAATTGGTAAAGCATTTAGCGCGTTTGAAAGCCGAGGCCGTTGCTAAAAATTACTCAAAAGAAATTGTTATTGGTTTTGATTCTATTGGTTGGTTTGAGGGTTTGGTTCTTGAGAAACCGAAGTCGAGAGATGATGCTTTTGAGAGATTGAAAATGTTGTCAGGAAAGGTTCACCATTTCTATACAGGGATATATATGATTAATTTAGAAACAGGTCAGATTTTATCAAGGTCTGTAGAGACAGAATTAGTGACGAGAGAGTTAAGCGATGAGGAGATAAACAAATATCTAGATCAAGATCCTAATTATAATACATATGCCTTGGGTTATGATCCGTTAGGTAGCTATAGTTCTACTTTTGTCGAAAAGTGTACTGGGAGTTATAATAGTTTTACTCGAGGAATTCCCTTGGAGTTGATAGTAAAAATGCTGAAAGAAATTGGTTATAAGCTTGGTTAGGGAGTGGTTAATAATAAATAATAAATCGCTATGTTAGCGCCAAAGAAAGTAAAACCCACGCACCAGAACTCGCTTGAGCTCGTTCGGTGCGGGGCTAGTTCAAGAGTTAATATCTGTTTAATTTAATAAGTTTTATTAAAATATTATGTTGGCGCCAAAGAAAGTAAAACACAGAAAATGGCATAAGAGGGCTGGGAATGCTGGAAAAGCTAAACAGGCCTCGACAAAGAGTCGAGTGAGTTTTGGCAGTTTTGGAATGATGGCAACTACGGCAAGTTGGATTGATGGCAGGCAGATCGAGGCAGCAAGAAGGGTAATTACCAGGAAATTGCAAAAAGGCGGTAAGATCTGGATTAGAATTTTTCCAGATAAGCCGGTTACTTTTCATGGCAACGAGAATACGATGGGAAGCGGAAAAGGCGCGGTTGATCATTATGTAGTTAGTGTAAAGCCGGGAAATGTTTTGTTCGAGATTGACGGGGTGGAAGAAGATTTAGCTAAAGAGGCGATTGTGTCGGCTGGGCATAAGATGCCGGTGAAAATTAAGTTTGTTAAAAAGTAACGTCGCTAATTTGCACGGATTTACCACGAATTACACAAATTTATGAAAATTAAAGAGTTGAAAAATAAACCAAAAGCAGAATTAGAGCGAATGCTAAAAGAAGAGCGAGAGCATTTGCGTAATTTAAAATTTGATTTGGCAAGTAAGAAATTGAAGAAAGTAAGAGAAGTGCGAGAGGTTAAAAAAACGATAGCGAGAGTAATGACTTTGCTAAAAGAGAAGCAGGGGTCGGGGGTGAGAGTGGTTGGTGGAAGTAAAAAAGACGAGGTTAATAAGGTTAATGGCTTCGACAAGCTCACCACAAGTAAAAGTTAATAAGGTTAATAATTATTATGTCCGAGCAAAAGAAGACAATTAAGAGGAAGTTTAATGGCATTATCGTGTCCGATAAAATGGACAAGACAGTGGTGGTTAAGGTTGACCGAGTTAAATTGCATTCTAAATACCATAAAAGATATACAGTTAGTAAGAATTATAAAGCTCATGACGAAAAGAATGAATATAAGATTGGTGATAAAGTTGTTATCCAGGAAGTGAGACCTTTATCAAAAGACAAAAAGTGGCGGGTGATAGAGAAGGTGGGGAAGGGTTTGGTTGTGGATGAGATTAAGGAAAAGGAGATGGAGGAACTGGATAGCGCTAAGAGAGTGGCAGAGATTGAACAACGAGTTGAGAAGGGTGTTGATGGAAGTATTACTGAAAACGTTGACGGCGAAAAAGATAATTAATAAGTGTTTAATTGTTACATTGTTACATTGTTACATTGCTTGCGGGTTAACAAACTAATAAATTAATAAACTAATAAATTTTTTGTGATATAATTTGGAATAATTGATTATACTATGATTCAAGTTGAAACAACCCCAGCACCAGAGCTCACTCGGGTTCGCCCAGAACCAGAGCTATCGCTCGATTCTGGACTTTGCTCGGTGCGGGGCGAGAGTCGGACGCAACTTATTAATACGGGTTTAAAAAGTTTATTCAATATCAACATATGATTCAGGTAGAAACAATGGTAAAATCTGCAGATAATAGCGGTGCAAAGCGATTGCAATGCATAAAAGTTTTGGGTTCTTCAAAGCCAAGGTATGCCAGAGTCGGTGATATTATCACTTGCGCAGTTAAAGAAGCGGTGCCGCATTCTCAAATTAAAAAATCGCAGGTTGTTCATGCAGTGATTGTCCGCCAAAGAAAAGAATGGCGGCGTAAAAATGGTGTTTATATTAGGTTTGATGATAATGCGGTTGTGGTTGTAGATAAAGAAAATAAAGAGCCGATAGGGACAAGGATTTTTGGCCCAGTGGCTCGTGAATTGCGTGCTAGGGGATTTCAGAAGATTGTTTCTCTCGCCCCAGAAGTCTTATAGATTTTATTGAGTGCCGACCACAAAGGCACAAAGACCACAAAACGAGGAGAGTTAGGATAATTTTGTGGCTTTTGTGAGTTTGTGGCTT
>JABMQE010000124.1 GCA_013203415.1 Candidatus Falkowiibacteriota bacterium
CCCTTACCAAGGGGGAGAATTAAAGAGGGGGTTAAGGAAGAAAATCTCGTAAAGATGTTATTGCAGGTCCACGACGAGCTAGTCTTCGAAGTAAAAAACGAACTCGTAAACAAAGTCGCGCGTATTATTAAACAAGAAATGGAATCTGCCTACACCCTCCGCGTCCCAATTAAAGTAGATTTAGAATCCGGCCAAAACTGGGGCGAGTTAAAATCATTAGTTATTTAGTTTTTAGTTTTTGGTCTCAAGCAGTAAGTTTAGTCAAAAGTCGTTAGTCCAAAGACCTAAGACCAATAACCAAACTTACCGCTAATGACCTTAAACCAAAAACCGCGCATGCTCATCTTTCTCCAAGGACCTCATGCCTCATTCCTAATTCCTAATGCCTCGCTATGATTATCCTCCTTTCCGGCCCTGACTCCTACCGCATATCCCAAAAACTAAATAAATACAAACAAAAATTCCTCCGTGATGTGGACTCAACCGGCGTCAATATAGAAACCCTCGATGGCAAAGAAGTTACCATCGAATCCTTTCGCAAAGCCGTCCTCTCTGGTGGTCTTTTTGTTAAAAAACGGCTGATAATAATCCGTGAGCTCTTTTCAAACTGTAAGGACAAAAGTATTCTGGATGGAGTAGGGGAGTACGTTAAAAAAAATCAAGATAATCCAGACATCGTTCTAATCTTTCTCCAAACCGAAACCCACAAAAGCCAAAACTCTAAACTTTTTAAAGATTTATCAAAACAAAAATTCTCTGAAAAATTTACACCACTCGAAGGCATAAAACTTACCAACTGGCTAAAAAAAGAAATAGAAACACGCAATGGAAAAATCTCTTCCCAGGCCTTAAGCTATCTTAGCATCCATTTAGGCGCTGATTTATGGCAGCTTTCAAATGAAATAAATAAGCTCGTTGCCTATCGCGATGGTCAGCAGATAGAAACAGAAGATGTCAAAAAATTTGTAAAAACAAAATTAGACGAAAACATTTTTAATCTTACCGATGCTCTTGGCCGAAAAGATAAAGCCCAAGCCCTAAAACTCATCTCCGACCAGATTAATTCTGGCTCTGCCTGGCCATATCTTTTAACCATGCTCGCCCGACAAATAAAAATTTTGTTACAAATAAAATCAATAACCAATGAAGGCGAGACGCCGGCGTCTCGCCTGCAAAGTCTGGGCCTCCACCCCTTCGTCGTCCAAAAATCCCTGCCTCAAGCAAATAACTTTACCTTAAGCGAACTAAAAAAACTTCACCACCTCCTTGTCCGCATCGACTTAAACCTAAAAACCACCAGCATAAACCCAGAAGTTTTATTTGATTTACTGGTTTCAAAAATATAATCGCCAAATCCCTGAAGGTGAGGATATATATCCTCACCTTCAATAGATAAATAAAAAAACACGAGCCCCAAGCTCGTTTTTATATATCCGTGATCTGTGAAAATCCCTGCCTGCTGGCAGGCAGGCGTAGCCATCCGTGGCTATCTGTGTTTTATAAAAAAACAACCCATAAAAGGTTGAAAAGTAGAGGGGTGGAGAACAATCTTCGTCTGACTGTTCTCCACACACCATGTTGTTGCTCACCCCGACAGGGTTCTCAGCACCGGAGATTCGTCGTCGTCTGCTCCATCGTCGAGTTGAGCGCGTCGTCGTCGCCGGTATCCACAAGGGCCGCAATACTCATCCTCCCGTCTTGGGCGCTCGGAGAGTTGTCCGACACGATCACCTGGGAGCCGTCTTCGATCTTCGCCGCATTGTTCTCTACCGTCATCGGAGTGTCTGCGGCCTGTACTGCCACCGTGATCATCTTGGCCGTATCAGCTTCGCGCTTGTAGGCCAGATCGACCAGATCGTTCTTCATCGCCATCGCTGCATGTTCCACCGAGCCGTCGGTCTGCGTGTCGATGTCGATCACCTCTGAGGTCCCGGTCGCGTCGTTGTCCGCTGCGATCTGCTGGGGAGTCTCGAGGAATTGCTGCGCCGTGTCAAGCATCAGGTTGTCGCTCACTACGGTCGCCGGATCGTCCACACGGACCAGGTCAGCCACGAACCCATCGATGTACGCCTTGATCTCCACCGCGCTCTTCAGGACATCCGCCAGGCTCATCCCGCCGATGTCCATCTCCACCTCGATCGCTGCCTCCGCCTTCAGAAACTCCGTGCCGCTGTCCGCCAGTAGATCACTCGTCGCTATGTCCGTACGCGCCAGCGCGAGTGTCGTCATCCCCATCAGGAGAACCGCGAACGCCGCAGCCAGTACTACCGTCATCTCCGTCTTCCACTTGATTCCACGCATGTCGATACCCTCCATCCATCCTGTATTGCTGTACAGCTGTGCTTCGCAAGCTACCCGAGCGGCATCTTGCAAAACGCGAGTGAAACAAGTGAAACACATACGGTCTCTTCGCGTCGAACAAGGACTGTCCGATCACCTCCTTTCTGCACATTAATGCAGGCAAGCGAAGAGAGTGAAATGCATTTGGAATTGTGATAGATCGTTATCTTTAATACTACTTTAATATTAATTATTTGTCAAACACCCTGTGTATAACCTCTGGAAATAAAAAAACAGGGCTTTCACCCTGCGTTCACGATTCACAATACACGTAGCACGACCCACTTCATTAACCTTATTAACTATTTTATTAACTCTATTAACAACAAGCTATAAGCAGTTAACTATTTTTACTCATAGAATTAAGGCCTCGCATCAACCGCGACTTCCTCCGTCCCGCATTCCCTTTTTTTATAACACCCTTTTGCGCCGCCTTATCCAAGGCCTTGCATGCTTGCTTAATCAAGTCAGCCGAATTCGAAGATTTAGCCTCAATCTCTTTGCGGCTTTTTTTGATTAAAGATTTAAAATTATCTTTAACCCCTCTGTTTGCAATTGTTCTCTTGTTTGTTTTGCGCAATTCCTTCATCGCGCTCTTTTTAATCGGCATATAGTACGATTTATTATTTATTATTTATTATTTACTATTCTTTTTTATTAAATTTGTGCGATTCGTGCTAAATTCGCGCTAATTAGAGACGTCAGGATTCTCCTCATCATATTCACTATCAGCAACAGCATCATCTTTCTCTTCAACTTCATCCACATCCTCTGGAATCTCTCCTACTGCTTTTTCCTCTTCCTCGATAACTTTGTCCCACTCGCCGTCCTCTCCTCCGGTTATGGCCTGCACCTTGGACTTAAAATTAGCATTAAAATTTTTAATTTTATCTGGGTCTTCCTTAAAAACCTTAATCAGATTCCCCATTGTCTCTTCCGGCAAAATCGGTAAAAAAACCAAAAGGTCGTTCTGTTCCTCAACCGGAATGCTAGAATCCGTGATTAATTCTTTTAACTCGTTTAATACTTTAGACATAGGTTAAAATGCAAATTTACGAATGCATACTAATCTACAAATATTTGTGGCATTCGCATTCATTTGTAGATTTGCATTTTGTATAACTAATAAGATGCCCTCGCATGAGAGCATCTCCATTATAAAGTATCTTTATTATTTTTGCAAGTCGTCTCTTGCGAGTTATCTAGCACCTTCTAACATTTCTCTAGCCGCATACTTAATCGCCCATTTTTTAACTTTTTCTACTTTTTCTGCTTCCGGAGCAGTTTCTTCTTTTGGTGTAAAGTTTGTTTCTGATTCCATATTAATTTTCTTTTAATAGTTATCTCCCCCGCTTCAATAATGTCACTCTATCACTCTTTAATATTTTTGTCAAGAGGAGGGGAGTGGATAATTTTGAGCTCTTATATTTTTCTGGTTTAAAAGATTTAATCCGCACAACCTTCGGGTCGAGTTCTCTCGCTTTAAGCTCTTGTTTTAGTTTATCTGTAAAAATGTTTTGGTCATAC
Organism: Candidatus Falkowiibacteriota bacterium; assembly: GCA_013203415.1. Classification (GTDB taxonomy): domain Bacteria; phylum Patescibacteriota; class Patescibacteriia; order UBA2591; family JABMQE01; genus JABMQE01. The sequence goes on from JABMQE010000124.1 coordinate 3,868, forward strand.
CCAAGACAAATAACATCCGGCCTTACTTTATCTAAAACCTTATAATAATTATTTTTATCTCCCAAAATCACTTGGTCTGCAATTTTTAATTCTAAAACCTCTCTTTTTCTTATTTTCTCATCATTTCTTGCCATCCTATCCCTAACTTTCTTAACCGTTAAATCCCTTGCTATAACCACTACCAAAAAATCACCATATTTTTTTGCCTGTTTCAAAAAATAAGTATGGCCCGGATGCAAAATATCAAATGTGCCAAAACAAAGTACCTTTTTCATAAATAATTTTTCTTTCTTTTTATCCTCCCCTTACCACCTGTCCTGAGCTTGTCGAAGGAAGGGGGAGAATAAAAGAGGGGGTTAAGGTCAGATGCCATAATTTATATCAATATTTATTCCCGTCCGTCTCTGGTGTGAACGTTCAAATGAACGTTCATATATACGTATATAAAAAAATGCCCACCATCAAATCCAAAAACTTCACCCTCCGTCCTTACAAAAAAAGCGATGAAAAATCACTTGTTTTAAATATTAAGAATAAAATAATTGACCGTAACACATCTAACATTCCCCATCCTTATACTTTAAAAGAAGCTCGCAAATGGATAATCCGTTGCCAAAAACAAGCCAAAATGAAAAAACCAGAACAAGTAACTTTTACCATTGATATAAATGGCGAGGCCTCGGGCGGCATCAGCTTGTCCAAAATTGATTACAGGCATAATCAAGCAGAACTGGGCTACTGGCTTGGTGAAAAATATTGGGGAAAGGGGATTATGACCAACGCCTGCAAACTCGTAAC
>JABMQE010000125.1 GCA_013203415.1 Candidatus Falkowiibacteriota bacterium
ATAGGTTAATGATTACTATCCTAATTATACCCTAAAGTGTTGCCAAGGTATTGGGCCATTACGTTACTGTTGACTTTTTTGCTAAAATAAGCTATTATCCTAGGATGATATGTCGTCGGTTTTGCCGACAGTTGTAACCCCTCCCGAGACCTCCCCTTGGTAAGGGGAGGATATAAAAAGATTAAATTATATAATTTACCTATGAATTTAGAAAAAATCCTAGAAAATTATGGATTAGACGAAAAACAAGCCAAGGTTTATTTGGCTTGTTTGGAAATGGGTTCGGCTTCGGTGCAAAGAATTAGTGAGAAAGCTGGTATCCCCCGCTCTACTACTTATGAAATTTTAGATTTTTTACGAGATAAAGGTTTTGTTTCTACTTTTTTAAAGAAGCGAGTTAAATATTTTAGCCCAGAAGATCCTAAAAAGATTATTACTCGGGCCAAAGGAAAGATAGAATCTTTAGAAAAATCTTTACCAAGGATTCTAGCGGCTTACAGACGCACCGCCCATCAACCAGCGGTTCGGTTTTATCAAGGTAAACAGGGTATGAAAGTTATCCTTGATGAAATTTTAGAAGAGGCCATAGAGATTAAGGCCTTTACTTCTACTAACGACCTTTTTGCCCTGCTTGGAGATTATTGGCCAGATTATTTAAGAAAAAGAATAAAAAAGAAAATTCCAGTAAAAGTGATCACCCAAGAATCTGCCAAAGCCAGAGAGCGTCAAGAGCTAGGACCCCAAGAACTAAGAGAAGTAAAAATTATTCCTGAGAGTTACGGGCATCATGGCCATGTTTTTACCTGGAACAACAAAGTAGCTATTTTTACCTTTAAGAAAGATTTGGTGGCTTTGGTGATCGAAAGCGAGGAGGTCGCCAGAATCCAAGAAGCGACTTTTGATTTTATGTGGGATGCGTGTTGATTACGACTGATTTGTTAGCGATGGATATTTATATTAAATGAGCTAAGCGCTAATCATGGGTTGAACGCGGATCTACTCGCCGATCTAGTACGCTGATCTGCACGCGGATCTTTGGTTGGTATTGGAAACAAAAAATTCCCAAGAATTTTATTGGTTTGGGAATTTTTTGTTTTTTGAGACGTACGTACGGACGTACGTACGTTCGTACGTACGTTTCGGTCTTTGGCTTAAAGTCATTAGCAGTGGGTTTGGTTGTTAGTCTTAGGTTAAAGGTAACTAACGACTAAAGACCTTTGACTAAACTTACTGCCTTAACCTTAAACTAACGACTAGGGACGTACGTACGTTTATTTAATCTTCGTAAGGCACGAACTGGCCGGACTTTATTTGGAGCATGTTGAAGATATTTTTCTTTTTGTTTATGCCAAATTCGTCAAATTCGATTTTGCCGCTGACACCAGTGGTGCTAACTTGGTAGAGGCGGTCTTTTATTTTTTGCCTTTCTGCAGTATCTTTTAGAATTTCAACTAATATTTTTATACTATCAGATGCAAAATAGGTGCCGGGATGGAGGACTTTATCTTCGAATCTGGCTATGAATTTTTTTTCGAACTCGTCGGTTTGGTCGCTTCTGGTGATTGGCAAATCCAAGATTAAGCCTTCACCGATTTCGCCGATTGAGGTTAGGAAGCTTTCGCTGATTATCGTGCTTAAGGTTAGGAACTGGGTATTTAAATCTAATTCTTTGGCTTGTTTTAAAATATTAATAGCGGCGGGTTCATACGCGATAATAAAAAGGGCTTCTAGGTCGGCATCTTTTATTTTTGTTAAATTGGTTTTGAAATCTGTAACTTCGGGATTGTATGCTTCTAGGGCGACAATTTCGGCGCCTAGCTCCCCTACCTTTTTTTCGAACTCCTCTTTTAAGCCAAGACCAAAAGCATTATTTACGTGGATGACAGCGATTTTTTTAAGACCTAAATCCTCGACTATAAAGCTGGCTTCGTAGTTAGCCCTATCTTTATTCGACGGCCAGAATTTGAAAACCCAGCCAGCTTCTTTTTCTGGTTTATAAGATGCAGCTACAGATAATAGTGTTGGGACATTTTTTTCTTCAGCTAATGGTCCAATAGCTTCGGCTACGCCTGAGCAAACAATGCCGACGATTGCCTGGACATTGTCTATATCCGCGAGTTTGGTAAAGCCGGTTACGCCTTCGGCTGGATCGCACTTGGTGTCTTCTACAACCAACTCGATTTCGATGTTTTCTAAATTGGCTAACTCTTGTTCTAGGGCTAGCTCGACAGCGTTTCTGACATCTGCGCCAATAGAAATGTTTTTCTCGCTTAATGGCGCAAGAAGACCGATTTTTATTGTTTTTTCTCCGTCTCCATTTTTGGCAACACTATACCAGATTCCTATGATTGCTAAAATAACAACAATCCAAATGATTGTTTTGGTTGATTTAGACATAGACCTTATGTTAAATATTAATCCTCGTAGGGCACAAACTGGCCGGATTTGAATACTTCCATTATGAAGGGTTGAATAACATCGCCATTTTCGTCAAAGGTTAGAACACTGCTTGCGCCTTGATAATCTTTTGTTTGATAAAGATTATCTTTTATACATTCGTTGTCTATTTCACATCTTTGAATCATGTCAGCTAGAATTTTTGTTGCATCATATGCTAAGGCAGAAACAAATTCGGCCTCTTCCCCGTACTCGATATTATATTTCTCAATAAAATCTGATGTTTTTTTACTGGTTTTATCAAAGGTATTTAATACTATTAAACCATTGGCTGCATCTTTGGCTAGTTCATTAATTTCCGGTCCTTTTGAGCCGCTATGTATTAACACAGGAGTATCAATACCCAACTCCTCCCTTTGTTTCATTATTAATCCCACCTCTTTGGGTTCGGCGGCAATTAATATTACTTCTGGTTCTTTTGCTTTGATTTTGGTTAATGAGGTTTTGAAATCTGTTGCGCCGGGTAGGAAAACTTCTACTTGTTTAACTGTGCCACCAAAATTTTCAAAATGCTGTTTAACTGCTTCCCCGACTCCATGACCATAATCGTCGTCCCGGTATAAAAGAGCGATATCGTTTAACTTAAGAGTGTTAATTATTTTGTCTGCTAATTCTAAACTCTCTACTTCTGCAGAAACCCTGGTTCTAAAAATATAATCTCCAGCTGTAGTTACTTTGGGGCTGCTGGAGCCAGGGGCTATTATTATTACCTTGTTTTCTTCGGCAACAGGAGCCATGGCCAAAGTTTCTGGAGAGTTAACAGAGCCAATGATAATTTTAATTTTATCTACATTAATTAACTTCTGTAAAACTTTAACTGATTCAGCGGCCTGGCTTAGGTTGTCTTCGTATATAATCTCCAGTTCTCTGCTATTTATTCCACCCGCGCTATTTATCTCTTTTACTGCTATATCTATTCCTTTTCTTGACCGCTCTCCCCAAACAGCTGCATTACCGGTTAATGGTAACACCGCACCGATTTTGATTGTATCTTCTTCGCCTTCTTTTTTGGCAACACTATACCAGATTCCTGCAATTACCAACAAAACAATAACAAGCCAAAAAATTGGCCTGCTTGCGTTGCTTTTTTCGGGGTGAGTTTGCTCTTCTGCGCTTCGTTGGTCTGGTTCACCTGTTTGGGGCGAATTTGGGTTTGGTTCTTCCATAGGAGTAAAATTAGGGATTAATATGGTCTTTTTTTACCCTAACACCATGATTAAAAAAGTCAAGAAATTTTATTTTTTTCTTCCTAGAATTCCTTGGGGCCTTAAGATTAGGAAGATGAAGAGAATTACGAAGGCGATGGCATCTTTGTACCCCGAAGGAAGAAACCAGATGCCGAAGTTTTCGACTAAACCAAGCAAAAAGGCACCAAGGATGGCTCCGGGAACAGAACCAATCCCCCCGATGATGGCGGCAGTAAAGCCCTTAATCATAAGATGGGTGCCCATCATGGGCTCTAGGTTTTGCTCTAGCCCCACTAAAATTCCAGCAACGCCAGCAATGGCAGAGCCAATTATAAATGACCAAGAATAGATTTTTTTGCTTGAGATGCCGACAATTTCGGCGACATCTTTGTTATCGGACACAGCCCGCATGGCCTTGCCAAGACGAGCTTTTTTCATAAAGAGATACAGTATTAGAAGGAGAACCAAAGACGAGAGAATGATTATAATTTGGAGGGGAGTGATAACGGCGGAAAATATTTCCAGCCCTTTGGCGATTTTGATAAAGCCGATGGTTTTAACATCTGCTCCAAATATAAGTAAAATTAAGGACTCGAGCAAAATTAAGAGGGCGACACTGGCAATAAGCAGTATAACATTGCTGGCTTTTTTCCGGCGCAAGGGCTCGTATATAATTTTATTTATTATCCAACCAAAAAAGCCGGACGAGATTATGGTTAGAATTACAGCCAGGTAAAAATTTAAGCCCAGTATAGAAAAAAATGTGTATAAAAAATAAGCAGCCACAGCCACAACAGCACCATGAGCAAAATGGATAAATTTACCAGTAGAATAAATTAAAGAAAAGCCCGCTGCCACAAGAGCATAGATGGCTCCGGCTATCAGGCCATTAAAAAAAAGCTGTGCCAACATTTGTTTCTAATTAAAACCAATTATAAGAAAACCAGCCGAGAATAAAAACGCCGGCTAAGATAATAACCACAATAAGAAAAAATAGGGCTACAAAGAGTTTATCTTCCATTGCTCGTACATTTCATGAGTAAAACGCCCGCCCATGTATATTACGAATATTACAATAAGGCCGGCGATTATGATAACAATTATGTTGTTTTTGGGTTTGTCGAGAAAAGCCATTGATTCACGATTCATGACCCACGTAGCATGACCCAGAGGGTAATGAACGTAGTTTATTAATTATTTTCTTGTTCGATTTGTTTATCGATGCTGTCTATAATACTCCAGAGCATGGCACCGATTTCTTCGGCCATTGAGAGGACTTCTTTGTACTCTTCCTTGTTTATATATGCCTGTTTATACGAGAAATAAACTAAATATTTTGTCTCTTTGAGTGAACCGTAGGATATTTCGTAGAAGTTAAGTTTAACTTTGATTTTTCTTCTAGCATATCCCTCAACATAATTCAACATTACTGATACTGCCGCCCGTCTTAACTGGGATACTATACCATAAAGTTCATCTTTGGGGAATTTTTTAGCAAAAGAATAGACCAGTTGGATGTAATTATCTATCTTAATTTTTAGTTTTCTATGATAACTATCTTCTGGCATTATTTAATAAATTGAATCGTGTTACCTGCCTACCGGCAGGCAGGCGTGAATCGTGAATCGTTATACTACATACAAATGGATGGCGGTTGATTTTGGATTTGGTTTATCTTTTTTTAGGCGTTTAAGGCCTGGAATCCTAAAGGCGTAGGAGACAATGCGAGTGCCGGGTTTTAGCTCAGTAGCGAACTTGGGGCCTAATTTTTTTAGAGCATGGGGCAATAAAAAACAGGTGATGACTGTTGCTTGTTTAAGATTTTGGGTGTAGAGATTTTTAGGGATGACTTTTATTTTTTTGTTATGACCCAGTAAGAGGATTTTTATTTTTGAGATTAGGTATGGCAGGAAAGAAATTTCGAAGCCAACACACTCACTGGCCTCGAATTTACGGGCAGCCATAACCAGCATGCGGCCATCGCCAGAGCCAAGATCGTAGACAATATCATTGGAGTTGACCTGGGCAATTTCTAACATTCGACGGACATCGCGCTTAAAAAGAGGAACATAGGGAGCAGCGCTGATTGACGCTATCGACATTGTTAAAAGGGTTAAAAAGAGAATAACAATGAAAATTATGAGGAGGTAGAACATTAGACACTATATTATTGAAAACAGTTTTCGGAAGACAGAAAACAGTTACAGAAAACAGATACCAGAAATCAGTTCTGAAAACTGAAACCAGAAATCCGGGTTTGCTGTTTTCTGTCAACTGATTTCTATTGTTCGTAAAACTTTAAAGGCTTTTTTCGGCGGCATCTACTAATGCTTTTGTTTCGGATTCACCTAAGCGGGTTCTTTCCAAGATTTCTTCCTCCACAATAGCACGTTCGCGCCCGTATTTTAGGCGGGAGTATTCTCTTATTTTTTCGGCTAAAGCGGGGTTTCCTGGTTTTGGCGGGAAGCAATGGATATTAAAGGGCTTAGTTGCCTGATTGTCTACTAAAAGTCGGAGATAAGCATTGTATTTTTCCATGTTCATAACATCGTATTCGCTAACAGGCGGACCGAGTTGTTTGGCTATTGTTTCGGCATCATCCACACCAACGCGGAAAGAGGCAATAGTGCCGACATTTCCAAAAACAGCATCGCGGATTTTAGTATCTTGGTTTTCTTGCAGCTGGCCGATGTATTGATGGGCGATTGTTAAATTAAGCTTGTATTTTCTGGCTTCGGCTAAAATTGTAGAAATAGAATCGGTAATAAAGTTTTGGAACTCATCGATATATAGATAAAAATCTTTTCTTTGGTCTTCCGGCATATCGGCGCGGGCAAGCGCGGCCATCTGGAGCTTGGAAACGATAATAAGCCCTAAGAGATTGGAATTTACTTCACCGGTTGTGCCTTTGGAAAGATTAACTAAGAGGATTTTTCCTTGGTCCATGACATCGCGAAAATTAAAACCCGAATGGTTTTGGCCAATAATGTTGCGGATCATGGCGTTTCCCACAAAACGGCCGACTTTGGAAATAAGATAGCCAAGCATTTCGGATTTATGAAAGTCGGTTGTTTTTGCCATTTCTTTTTCCCAAAACGCCCTGACTACCGGATCTTCCACTTTATCAACCCAAGATTTTTGAAAATCCGGATCCGAGAACATTCGCGGGATTTCGGCAATAGTGCCTGGATTATCTTTATCTGACATTAAGGTGAGCATGGTGTTTCGCATATTATGCTCGAACATGGGGCCGATCATCTCGGGCGGGAAAAGTTTATAGAAAATAGCTATCATTTCCTGGACAGCAAAGTCGGCCTGCTCTAGATTATCTGCCTCGAGCATGTTTAAGCCGACAGGACGTTCGACATCCGAAGGATTGAAGATTATTACATCTTCGGCGCGCTCTGGTGGTATGGATTTTAGCACATCTTCTACTAATGTTCCATGCGGGTCGACAACACAGACACCTTTTCCATTAACAATATCCTGGATAACAAGATTAGCCATAAGCACAGATTTACCAGTACCAGTCATACCGATGACGTAGAGATGGCGGCGGCGGTCGGCTTCTTTTAGGTGGGCATTTTTTGTTTCGTTGCGATATATGCTTTCGCCAAGAAGCAGGCCTTGGGCCGGAAGATTAACAGCGGGCGGAAGTTTTTTAGCCAAAAGCCAGCGGATGTTCGGGGTTTCGGTCATGGGAAGGGGAAGATGGAAAATAGTGGCCAACTCTTCGGTGTTTAGAATATACGAGCGTTTTTTATCAAAATGGCGGTAAATAAAATTATTAAGCATCTTTGGCTTGGCGCCCTCGTCGATAGGATTAAAACCATTGGCGTATTCGTAGCTTGAAAATTGGGCAAAGGAATTAATCATGCTTTTTATATAGGTTTTGGCTTTGGGCATGTTATCGGTAGAAACAAGCAGGCGGATATTAACATCCAAGCCAGCTTTGGAATTTTTTTGTTCTATTTTTTTAAGAGCTTCTTCCTGCATGGGAGTTAGTTGTTGCTGTTGTTGGGGCGTTCTTTGCTGTTTTTCCATTTCTCTTTCCCAAGAAGTTTTGCCGGCGCCGGCCTGCAGGAAGCCGGTAAACGAAGAGAAGATTTTTCCAACTATATTGCTTGAACCGCTGGCACGGAGGGCTTGGTTTAAGGTTTTTCCCTGCTGAACCTCTCTTGTTATACGAGAGCTTCGGGCATGCCATCTTGGATGGGAAGAGCGGCAGATAATCTGGATAACTGCGCCTTCGCGGGAATCGAATTTGCTTAGGGTGTTGGTAATTGCGTTTAAGGAATCGACCTCCATTTCCATATAGGTTTTGATGGGCTGGGCGCTATCTTTTTTTAGAACCATATTGGCAGCGAGAGTTACTCCTTGGGGATTAAAAATATTGTAATCCGGAACTTCTTCGATATGGATGTCTGGATATTGGGCCTGGAACTGCTGTTCGAAATACTGCTGCATAAGGCGAGGGACAACAGCATAAAAGGAAATAAGGCCTTCGCGATCGGCAACTATTTCCAGGGAAAAATGGTCGCTGCGCCCCTTAAAAAAAGCGCTTACTCCTTTTTGGGCTTTCATGCCGCCAAGATTGGCAAAAAGCATTTCGGCGGAAGAGACAAGCTTTTGAATATAGCCGTCGCGGTTAATTTCTTCTTCGGCCGGCTGATCTTTTGGAATAGTTAAAAGAAGGACAGCAAAACTGTGGACATTGCTAAGTTTGTTTTTTGAGCGTATTACAAGACGCAGGATTAAAACCAAAAGACCAAGGGCGATAACTCCCGAGCCAATAATGATCGCGGTTGTATTACTAAGTTCTGGCATTTGTTTTTTGGTCCTTAATGGCCATTATTTTATCGGTTTTGATTTTGGTTTCCTGCTCGATAAAATATTTGTTGACACCGGGGATAACTTTTAGCCAGTTGCGGATAATATTAAGGATGGTTTTGACTTTAACTTTAACCTGATTTATCGCTTGCTCGATTTTTTTGGCTGCTACTTCCCCTTCCTGCTTAAAGCGAAGCTGGGTAGCAGGATCCATTTTTGAAAAGGCCTCGGCTAAGTTCTGCTCCAGTATACCTTCTATTCGCACCAGCTCGGGATTTTTGGCGGGGGCAGGGGTTTTAGCTGGCCCTGATGCAGGGGCAACTGGCGCTGGTCCAGAGGGAGTTTCGACTTCTCCCCTGGAAGGAGACGGCTCTGCTGCTTGTTTTGGCTGTTCTTTTTTTGGCAGGGCTTCGGGCTTTATCTCTGGTTTTGGAGATACGGATTGCTCCACAACAAAATCAGGCCTCTTTTCTGCAGGGATTTCTTTTTGGTTGACTGGAGAGCCGGGTGTCTGGGGCATTTTATTGGTTTTAAAAAATTTGTTATACTGTATATAGTATAACATTTTTTTTAGCAACAAACAATTTAGTTGTGGATTTTATAAAAGAATGGTAAAATATAGTTATGGATACTGTAAAAACTGTAGAAAACAAAAAACTAATCTGGACTAATATTTCTAGCCCCGGTGAACGCGAGCTTGAATTTCTTAAAAGTAATTTTAGTTTTCATGAACTGGATTTGCGCGAGTGTCCCCCGCCGATACAAAGGCCGAAGATAATTGATAGAAACAAGTATCTTTTTATGATTCTTCAGTTTCCGGTTTATAATGAAAAGAAAAGAAGAATCTACGCCAGCGAGGTGGATTTTTTTATTTCGGAAAATTTTATTGTAACTGTTAACGACGGGGCGAGATTAGAGCCGTTGCAAAAGTTTTTTGATGAGTGCCAGACGAATGAAAGGCTTTTGCAAGAAACCTTTGCCAACAACTATGTGCTTTTGTATACAATTCTGGATAAACTATTGCTTCGATGCTTTCCGATGCTAAACCATATTGGATGGGATATTGATGTGATAGAAAAAAAGATATTTACGAATTTTGACAGGCAGATGGTTAAAGAAGTTTTGATAATTAAAAGGAATATAGTAAATTTTAGAAAATCGATGCAGGCGCACAAAAATGTTTTAAAAAAATTGACGCAGAAAAGCGACAGATTTAGCACACCGGCTAATTTTGAACCTTACTTTTTGGAATTAGTAGAGAGAACAAAAGAGATTTGGGATTTGCTTGAAAACTACCGCGAAGCGATTAATGCGCTTTACGAAACGCATGATTCCTTGTCAGCTTTTAGATTAAGTAATATAATGAAAACCCTAACAATTTTTTCGGTGATTGTTTTTCCTTTAACTTTGCTGGCTGCTATATTCGGCATGAACACTTTAGGGGCGATGCCTTTTATTAATCATCCTTACGGTTTTTGGTTAATTATGGGAGGGATGCTGGTGGGGATGGTAGCGATGTTTGTGTATTTTAAGTCACGGAAATGGATTTAATTTTCAAAAAAACAAAAAAGCAAAAAAACAAAAAAGCAAAATGAATGAATACCAAGAGAAATTAAAGCACAAGATGAATGAATATGCTCATTTTGTCTACCGGGTTACGAAAAATTTTCCAAAACATGAGCTGTATGGTATAACTTCTCAAATAAGGAGGGCTTCTTTGTCAGTAGTATTGAATTATATTGAAGGATATGCCAGAAAGAAACCGCGTGTACGGTTGAACTTTTTAGAAACTTCCTACGCCTCACTTAAAGAATCTAAATACGTTTTACATTTTTCTCTGATTGAAAAATACCTGACTAAGGATGATTATAAATTTGCCTTAGGACTAGCAGAGGAGATTGGTGCTATGCTTTGGATAGAAATTGAGAATCTAGAAAGGTCCATAAAATTATAATAAATTGTTATTTTGTTTTCTTGATTTCTTGTTTTATTAATTTTTATGCGCTTATACAACACACTAAAACGTAAAAAAGAAACGTTCGTCCCACTAAGGGATAATGTCGTCGGACTATATACTTGTGGTCCGACGGTTTATAATTATGCGCATATTGGGAATCTTAGGGCTTATGTTTTTGCGGATATTTTGAAACGAAGTTTGAAATTTGCGGATTACAAAGTTAAACATGTGATGAATATTACTGATGTTGGGCATTTAGTTTCGGATGCTGATAGCGGAGAAGATAAGATGCAGTTGGCTTTGAAACGGGAGGGGCTTAAACCCTCGGTAGAGAGTTTGTTGAAATTAGCAGATAAATATACTAAATCGTTTAAGGCCGATTTTAAGGATTTAAATATTATTGAGCCGGATACCTGGAGCAAGGCAACCCAACATGTTAAAGAGATGGTAGGGATGAACGAGATGTTAGAAAAAAACGGATATACTTATGAAACTGATTTAGCATTATATTTTGATATATCAAAGTTTAAAGATTATACTAAATTATCCAGACAAAAACTTGAGGATAAGAATGTTGGAGTAAGAGATGAAGTTGAGATTGATAAGGGCAAAAAACATCCTGCTGATTTTGCATTGTGGTTTAAGATGGCAGGAAAAAATAGAAATCATATTATGCACTGGCCAAGCCCTTGGGGCGAGGGCTTCCCGGGCTGGCATATCGAGTGCAGCGCTATGAGTACTAAATATTTAGGAGATAGGTTTGATATTCATACCGGAGGAATTGACCATATTGCAACGCATCATACTAACGAGATTGCACAGAATGATGGAGCGTATGGGCATCAAGTAGTGAACTTTTGGATGCATAACGAGTTTTTGGTTGTTGGTTCTGGCATTAAAATGGCTAAGTCGGGTGGGGATTTTTTAACGCTTGAAGTTTTAAAAGAGAAAGGATATAATCCACTCGCTTATCGGTATTTAGCCTTGAATACGCATTATCGGAAGCAAATGCAGTTTAGCTGGGAGGCGATGGACGGGGCGGAGAATTCTTTGGACGAGCTTGACCGTGCCGTCCGCGGTTTACACTCTATTCGTGAAAAAGAAAAAATATCTCAAGTTTATAAAAAACGATTTCTTGCTGCTGTTAACGACGACTTGGACATGCCAAAGGCCTTGGCGATAGTTTGGGATTTAGTTGATGACTCAAAAAAATCTGATTCTATAAAAAAAGCAACTTTGCTGGAATTCGATAAAGTTTTAGGGATAAGATTACCGCGTTTAGAAACGTCTTCAGCTTCTTCAACTTCTACGTCATCATCTACGTCAACAACTACTATACTATTTCCCGAAGAAGATAAACAATTAATTGAAGAAAGAAATGAAGCGAGGAAAGAAAAAAAATGGAATAAATCCGATAAATTGCGAGATGAGATTGAAAAAAGAGGATATATTGTAGAGGACAGCAAGGATAAATTTGATGTAAAATTTAAAATTGATGATCTGCTAAAAAAACATGGTTTTGTTAAAAATCTTGATAGGAATATTTTCGTGAATAAAAAAAATAAAACTGTGATTAGTGAAGAATATCTGCGTTGGAATAGAATAGAAAAGATTGATTTCAAGAAAATACTTAGCAAAAATACTACAGATGACGTAAGGTGGTTCGGGGATGTTTATGATGATATTAAG
>JABMQE010000126.1 GCA_013203415.1 Candidatus Falkowiibacteriota bacterium
CCCTACTACAATGTATAGTAGGGTGTATATTTTTAACTAGCTATTGAATATATGTTTAACAAAATTGCTGTAGTTATTCTTTTACTCCTTATAAGCGGAGTTGCTGGCTATTTTATTTCTGATAGCTTGCAAGTAAACTTTGAAGATTTAAGCGCGGTAGAAAAGTACGAGAGAATAATTCAAGAAAGGGATATTGCTATTTCCGAGGCAAAGACGGCGGGTGATTTTAGATGCTGTATTAATCCGCCTTGCACTATGTGCTTTATGGAAGCTAACGAATGGAATAATTTTACGCCCGGTACTTGCGCTTGCGATGATTTAATCGCCCAAGGAAAAGAACCTTGCCCGCAATGTAAACGAGGCCTTGCAGACGGGACCTGCAGCTCTGTTGTTAACCCGGATGAAGAATGCGATGTTGACTTAAATTTTAGACCCGAGCCTGTCGATTAATTGGTAATTAAAATAATATGAAATTTATAATTAAAAATATTTTGTTAGCATTAATTTTTCTCTTTTACCCCGGCCTGGTTTTGGCTGATAGCGGTAGCGGAGAATTTGGAGGATGCGGTATGATGGGCACATTTTCGGGCAGTAATGGTTTTGGGATGATGGGGATTGGCTGGATTTTTTCGATTTTAATTTTAATCCTTATTATCATCGGAATCATCGCTTTAATTAAAGTTGTTGTGCGGCCGGAAAATAAATCATCTTTAAATATTTTAGAAGAGAGATATGCCAAAGGTGAGATAAGCAAGAAGGAGTTTGAGCAAAGGAAGAAAGACATAAGTTAAACAATATGCTTAAAAAAATAAAATTTAGAATTAAGGGAATCAAGAATGAAAATTGTAAGTTTTTAATTGAAACAGAGGTTGATGTCCTCGGGGGTGTTAAGGATGCTTTGGTGGATTGGAAGAGAGGGGAAGGAGAAGTAGAGTTTGATAGCGAGAAGACTGATAGTATAAAAATTTTTAATAGTATTGAGAGGTTGGGGTACAAGGTATTAAAAGAGGGCCGGCAAGACGCCCCTAGTATTTTAGAGCATACTTATTTTACACGAGGAATGCATTGCCCTAGTTGTGAAATTTTAATCGAGAAAAGATTGCTTGAGGAGAAAAATATTCAGGCAGTAGAGGCGTCGGTTAATCAGGGCAAAGTATTGATTGAATATGAAGGTGAGCGGCCGACCACTTTAGAGCTAAACAAGATTTTTGAAGGGGATGGCTATACCTTCTTGTCCGAGAAAAGCAAGGATAGCAATTCGTCCTTTAAGGAATTAAAGCATTCTGATGACTTAGTGATAAGTAAACATAAGTTCAAAGATTTTTTGATAATTTTAGGGATTTCTTTATTACTTATTATTGGTTTTATTTTTTTGCATCGAAGCGGGCTCTCGGCGCGAATAAGCGTTAATGCTTCGTCGGCTTTACCAATGTTTTTTGTCTTTGGGGTTTTGGCTGGGCTTTCGAGCTGCGCGGCGCTGGTTGGAGGGATTGTTCTTTCTATGTCTAAGCAGTGGTCGGAGGTTCATGCCAAGAGTAAATCAACAATAAAGAAATTAGAGCCGCATTTTTTGTTTAATTTGGGTCGGTTGGTTTCTTACGGAGTTTTAGGAGCAGTTTTTGGGGCTGTTGGCAAAGCATTGCAATTGTCTTTAACATTTACTTCTATTTTAATGTTTGCGGTTTCGGTGATGATGTTATTTTTAGCTTTACAGATGCTGGGGGTAAAATATTTTCAGAGGTTCCAGATTACAGCGCCTAAATTTATTACCAGGTATGCGGCGGATGAGACTAATTTTCGTGGAAAATATATGCCCTCTTTAATGGGGGCGGCTACTTTCTTTTTGCCTTGCGGTTTTACGATAACGGCCCAGGGATTGGCTTTGGCTTCGGGCAGTGTTTGGCAGGGTGGGTTGATAATGCTTTTCTTTGCTTTAGGGACATTGCCTATGCTGCTTGGGATTGGTTTTTCCAGCGTAAAGTTTTCTCGTAACCCGAAGGTTGCTAGCAGATTTCTTAAAGTGGCCGGGGTTTTGGTTTTGTTTTTTGCTTTATTTAATATTAATGCGCAGTTAAATGTTTTAGGCTTAAGAAGTTTAGACGATATAAGTTTGAAGGGAACTGCAATGGCCGCGGAAGCAGGGCTGCCCGAGATAATTAATGGGAAGCAGATTTTAAAAACAGATGCCTTGTCTTATGCTTATGAACCTAATTATCTAAAAGTGAAAGTTGGGGTTCCAGTAAGATGGGAGATTGCGGATAAAGGCACAAGCGGGTGTACTAATGCGATTATGTCCAGGGGATTATTTGAGGGCGAGATTCCATTAACACCAGGCCAGACAAGTGTAAAGGAATTTACCCCAGAGAAGACGGGTAAATATAAATTTAGCTGCTGGATGGGAATGATTTCGGGTATTATTGAGGTTGTTGATGATACTGGTTCTACGGCTGGTAGTAATGAGATTATTGAATCTGGGGCCAAGGGCTGCGGTTGCGGGGGCGGGGATAGCGGGACCTGCGGAGGAGGATAATTTTAATTTGGAATTTAATAATTTTTAATAATTAATTTTTATGAAAAAATTTAAACTTAAGATCAAGGGTATGCATTGCAATTCTTGCTCTTCTCTAATTGAAAATCAATTAAAGGAGAAGGCAGGAGTTACTAGGTGTAAAATTAGTCATGAGACTGGGAAGGGGGTAGTGGTTTATGATGAAGATAAAATCAGCAAGCCCGAGATAACAGGAACGATAGAAGGAGCTGGTGATTATCAAGTAACCCAGGAAGATGACGAATCCTTTGATGATGGAGAATCAAAACATATGAAAGATTTAAATCAAGATGGTAAATCATCTAAGATGATGTTTATTTTTGGGTTGGTGAGCGGGGTTGCTATTTTTGGTATTGTCGGCTTTTTTATTTTTTTTGGAATGTATCAAGGCCAAGCCAGAAACACTTTAAACAACGGCTCTCCTGTTTTTACTGATGATATTGATGATAGCGGCGGCCAGCAAAGGCCTGCTCAGCCCAGCGGTGGAGCTGATATAAAAGTGACTGAAGACGATCATATTAGAGGAAATTTTGATGCAGCAGTGACAATTATTGAGTACTCGGATTATCAGTGCCCTTTTTGTTCCAGGTTCGATGATACTATGAAACAAGTAATGGCAAATTATCCCAATGATGTTCGCTGGGTTTATAAGCATTTTCCTTTGGATTCTATTCATCCTTTTGCCCGAAAGGCGGCCGAGGCGAGTGAATGCGCCGGGGAGCAAGATAAGTTTTGGGAGTATTCGGACGAGCTGTTTGCTAATCAATCCAGTATTAATTTCCCGTACTTAAAAGAGGCGGCAAAATCGATTGGATTAAACACTGGTAAGTTTGACGAGTGTTTGGACTCGGACAAATATGCATCCAAAGTAGATGATGATTATTGGGAAGGTATTTCGGCAGGGGTGAGCGGAACGCCGGGGAATATTATTAATGGCGAGTTAGTTTCTGGAGCTTTGCCATACGAACAAATGGAGGCTATTATCGAAAGTATATTGAGTAAATAATTAACAAACATGAAACTAATTAAAAAAATTATAGTATCAGGATTTTTAATTGGGACAGTTTTTTTGGTTGCTTGTACTAATAGCGATCAAAACAGGGATGAGGATATTATTCCTACGAATCAAAACCAACAAGATGAATCAGATTTGGATATTGATATTAAGTTGGATAATGAGGAGGATTTAGGAGAAGTTAAAGAATTTAATATGATTGCCAGGCAGTTTGAGTTTGAGCCAAAAGAGATAAGGGTTAAAAAGGGCGATAAGGTGAAATTTAATATCGAGAGCGTTGATGTAGAACATGGGATTTCGATTTTAGAATACGGAATTAATGTTGATTTGCCGGTCGGGGAAACTATTGCTGTTGAATTTACTGCGGATAAAGCCGGCGAGTTTCTGCTTTCTTGCTCGGTTTATTGCGGGGGCGGTCATCCCATAATGACAGGCAAGGTAATTGTTGAGTAATTAGCTAATATTTATTTATTATGTATGAAGAAAATAATATTTATTGTGGTTCTTGGGCTTGGGGTATTGTTGTCAGGTTGCGGTTTGGGCGGAGGGATAGATAAAGAAGAAGAGGCAGAATCCGAAAAACAAGGAAAAAAGGTTGCGGCTTTGGAAGAGTCCGAGATTTTAGACGCAGGAGAAGGTGAAATTTTTACGATTGATTTAGAGAAAAGCAAAGTATTATGGCAAGCAGAAAGAATTATTGGCCATAGTCATAAGGGAGATGTTAAAATAAAACAAGGAGAGATAAGGTTGAGTGATGGTGAATTTGTTTCGGGATATTTTGTTATGGACATGGATACTATTCAGGATGTTGGTAATAACGAGTCCTTGATAAAGCACCTTAAGTCGGATGATTTTTTTTCGGTAAAAGAATTCCCTGAAGCCGAACTTGTTATTACCGGGGTTGAGAAAGTGGATGAAAAGCAGTATGATGTATATGCGGGTTTAACTATAAAAGGGATAGAGGAGAGCATTGTTTTTCCAGCCATAGTAGAGATAGCAGAGGACAGGATTCACGCGCAGGCAAGTTTTGATATAGATAGGACAAGGTGGGGCATAAAATATGATTCGGGCCAATTTTTTAAGGATTTGGCAGACAAAGCGATTAAGGATAAAATTAGTTTTGAGATAGAGATTTTTGCATCAATAACTGAATAAATATAAAAAGTGTTAATTATTTATGCGCATCCAAATAAAAGTGGGCATTCGGGAGCGATACTTAAGGAAGTAGAGCGATTTTTGGGAGAGAAGAAAATAAAATATGAGATTTTGGATTTGTATGAGATGGGCTATGATCCGGTGCTTCATGCGAACGAGCTTTATACTTCGGGGCAGAAGGGAGTGAGTCGCGAGACCAAAATAATTCAGGAAAAGATAAAAAAACAGGATAAATTTATTTTTATTTATCCTGTCTGGTGGAATAATATGCCAGCGATTTTAAAAGGGTTTTTTGATAAAATTTTTACCAGTAGGTTTGCTTTTAAGTATGTCGGCCGTTGGCCAAAGGGATTGCTTGGGGGCAGGGCAGTTGTTTTTTCCTCAAGCGGGGCGCCGAGATTGTTTGTTAAGTTGTTGGCAGGGGATAGGGCATTGAAAGTCGTAACTCGGGATATTTTGAAATTTGCCGGGATAAAGTCGAAGGCGTATTTAGTGGGTCGGGCGAATAAGTTTAATGAAAAGCAAAAGGAAAAAATTAGAAAGATGGTTAGAAAGGGATTAAAATTTTTAATAAGTTAAAATATCAGCCCGAGGCTGATGAGCCTTTGGCTCAAAAATGTATGGAAAAATGTAAGAAAACTAAAAATTTCTTTAAAAGGATTTTTAATCCTAATTATGTTCCTGGTCGTTATCTTTGGGGGATACTTAGAATTGTGATGGGCTGGGTTTTTTTGTGGCCGTTTTTGGATAAGCTGTTCGGGCTTGGTTATGCAACGCCAAGCGGGCAGGCCTGGTTAGACGGGGCATCGCCGACATATGGATTTTTGAAATTTGCAACCCGTGGTCCCTTGGCTGTTGTTTTTCAGGGGATGGCTGGCAGTCCTTTGGTTGATTGGCTGTTTATGTTGGGTTTATTGTTTATCGGGCTGGCATTAATCTCTGGTATTTTTATGAAAATTGCGAGTTACTCGGGGGCCCTGATGTTATTATTAATGTGGCTGGCAGCATTTCCGCCAGAACACAACCCTTTTTTGGATGAGCATTTGATTTATATAGTTATCCTAATTGCTCTTGGAATAATTAAAGCCGGCCGATATTTTGGCCTGGGGGAGAAGTGGCGAGAGAGCGGGTTGGTAAAGAAGTATCCGCTTTTTGAGTAGTTAATCACTAATCGGCACTAATCTCTTCACTAATTGCGCTAATCACATTTTTAAATACATTTTTAAATCTTAACTAAGCAAAACCATGCCAAACTTAAAAAACAAGGTCGCTTTAATTACCGGTAGCGGCCGAGGTATGGGCCGAACCCATGCTTTGGCTCTATC
>JABMQE010000127.1 GCA_013203415.1 Candidatus Falkowiibacteriota bacterium
ACTTTTTTAAGTTTTTCTGGAGTCATTTTTTTGTCGTGATTAAAATCAAAGCGAAGACGCTCGGCTGTTATGTTGGAGCCCATTTGTTTAACATGGTTGCCGAGTGTCTGACGCAGGGCTTCATGAAGCAAGTGCGTTGCTGTATGAAGGTTGGCAGTTTCTTCTTTTTGGTCGGCCAAGCCGCCCTTAAATTTTTGTTCGGCGCCAGAGCGGGAAGTATCTTGATGTTTTTTAAAGGCACTAACAAAACCGCTCGTATCAACATCAAGTCCTTGCTCCCGAGCGAGTTCCTCGGTCATTTCCAAAGGAAAGCCATAGGTTGCGAATAAGTCAAAGGCCTGTTCGCCGGTTACAATCTGCGAGACCTTGTCGGATGCCGCCATTTGCTCGAATTGTTTTAGACCCTTTTGGAGAGTTTTTGTGAATTTATTTTCTTCGGTTTCAAAATTATCTAAAACAAATTTTTTATTGTGTTCGAGCTCGGGATAAACATCTTTGTACATCTTTATAACTGTAGAAGCAATTTTTTTGGTGAAATCTTTTTTTATACCCAAAAGACGGCCATGGCGGATGGCTTTGCGGATAAGACGGCGAACAATATAGCCTTGGTCTAAATTACTGGGGGCGACTCCCCTATCATCGCCCATTATAAAAGTGGCGGCGCGGAGATGGTCGGCAATGATGCGGATGGAGCGGGTGTAATTTTCGCCTTCTGCGAGGCGAGATTGGCGAATCTCGCCTTCAGGGTTGAGGGTTATTTCGCTTTCAATGGCTTTAATGATTGGTAAGAATAATTCTGTTTCAAATACACTATTTTTCCCGTTAAGAACGGCTAGTGTTCTTTCAAACCCCATGCCAGTATCAACATTTTGCTGTTTTAATTTTTCGTATTTGCCATCGCTGGTTTTATTATATTCCATAAAAACATCGTTCCAGATTTCGGAATATTTTCCGCAGTTGCATTTTGGTTCACAATCGGGACCGCAAGGAGATTTTCCAGTATCATAATACATTTCGGTATCAGGACCACAAGGACCAGTTTGGCCAGCCGGACCCCACCAGTTTTCTTCTTTGCCATAATAATAAATCCGCTCTTTGGGCACGCCAACGCCATGCCAGATTTCGGCTGACTCCTCGTCTCTTGGAGCATCTTCGTCACCAGCAAAAACAGAGATATGAAGTTTTTTCGGATCTAGGTTTAACCATTCTTTGCCAGTTAAAAAAAGCCAGCTGTATTGGATGGCTTCACTCTTAAAATAATCGCCTAGAGACCAGTTGCCAAACATCTCAAAAAAAGTGTTATGCCAGGCATCGCCGACTTCTTCTATATCACCGGTACGGATGCACTTTTGGAAATCGACTAAACGCTTACCTTCGGGATGAGGTTCGCCGATAAGATATGGGACTAATGGATGCATGCCGGCAGAGATGAAGAGAGTGGTTGGGTCGTTTTCGGGAATTAAAGAAGCGGACGGGATGACTTTATGGTCTCGTTCTTGGAAGAATTTTATATATTTTTGGCGTAGATCTTTTGCAGTTATCATGGTATACACACAAATACATATGCGAATGATATGCGAATTTTTTATGCGAATAATTTTTGAAATCTTTGATGTCTTTACAGGTTAATTATAGCTTGGGATTAGGATTTTGGCAAGATTTAGTAAAATGAAAAGAGATGCGCTTTGCGTAGCCGCATCTCCTTTTTGCTTAGACATAGAGTCCTCCTGTTTAGTTGACTGTAATGTCAAGGCCCTCGAGCAACGCTTTTGCTCCTTCGGAGTTTTTGCTGCAGATTCTGCAGAGTTCTGTTGCGCAGTAAACACTCATGAGAGTCATTAGGACTGAACCACCAGCTTTTGTGGCTTTACTTCGGGTTTTACAGTTATAAGTGTTCGCGCATGTCTGTTGATCCATGGTGTCCTCCTATCTTAGGTAAGAGCAGGAACGACTCTTGTTTCCTGATTTCCCGAATCGGACGGGTGGACAACGAGGCCTGCCTTGTACGGACAGCCAGCTTGAGTTGTGAGGCAATGATACTCCTTAACTGTCGCTACAACCCCACACCCCTCCTCGCTTGTGTCTGTTGTCAGATAGCTGCAGACGTTGTAACTATTACAGATCGGCATGGTTACCTCCTTAGCCTACGGGCTTTTGTTCGACCGCCTGTCCTTTGTACTTGCTGTTCTGCTATGTAAGGACAAGAGTCGGGGTTATCAAAGCAAAACTTAGAAAGCCTGGTAAGGCCGTTTGTATCTTTGCGAAGAGTGTCAGATACCTCTTTACGATGGGTACAGCTATTTAAGTATCTGCATTTAGCCACTGGGCATCTCCTTATTTTGTATCTTGCATTCTGGTTGAGAAGAATAGGCCGGAAAGGACTATTACTCCGACGACTATAAATATATACCTAAAATCGAAAAATGTCAAAATTAAAGTAGCTATGAGCGGGAAAATAATATAGGCAATTGGGGTGGTGTTCCGAAAGAGATTTATAAGATGAATATGCTTAACATCTACCCGTTTGAAAAAATAGGAATCGCGCATAATCTGGACTAAACTGGCGCCAATGCGAGTCATAAAAAGAATAGCAGTCCAAGCCCAAAGAGGAGCGGATTCTATGGAGCCAAAAATAATAACCGAAAAACCCATAATAACAAGGCCCAAGGAAAGCATTTCTTTTTCGCCAAAATATTTGTCGGCCAGCCAGCCAGCGGGATAGGTTGTAAAAACAAAAGTGGAAAGCATTATAGTAAACATGATGCCAATCTGATGCCAAGGAATGCCGATATGCTCGTGGAGATAAAGCGGAGCATAAACAACCATAGCGACATAAAAACACTGGAGCAGGAAGGCGATAACATAGATGCCGTTTAGGAGCTTATCTTTGTAAATCTGTTTTACGGCTTTAAAAAAATGGGGGCGAGGAAAATGATTTACTTTAAGATTACGAAATTTGTAGGAAAAGGCAATCATCACAAAAAAGGCCAGGCAGGCGGCAATAAGAAACAAAAACGAGTAATCAAAATATTTTAAGAGATAGCCGGAAGTTATGGGGGAAATAAACCAAGCAATATGGACCCCGCTCCAGAAGATGCCGCGGATGCGGCCGGTTACCTTGTTATTGGAAAAGTACTCGATATAAATATCTAATGTTATCCAGATAAGGTTTAGGAAAATAATGTAGCAGAGGAAAAAAATAACAGCCATAAGGGGAGTAGAGGCAATACCAAGGCCGAAAAGCGAAGCGATCATAACTACAAAGACGATTAAAGTGGTTCTAAAAATTTTTAGCCAGTTGATGATTGAGGTGTAGCTTAGGACGGCTAAAAAGGTAAGGAGATAGGTGGCAGTAAAAATAAGGCCGATGTTTTTTTGGCCAACGAAGTCGGATAAATAGGAAGAATGGATATAAGCGGAGAGGGCATTAGATATGGCCAAAATAAAACCAAAAATAACAAAGAGCTTTAGATAGCTTTTGTGCTTTGGAGGGGATGCGAATTGGTTGGACGAGGCATGAGGCATGAGGCATGAGGCATTAAGGGTAAGAATCTATCTTGACAAATGAGATTTATGATGATATGGTTTTGGAATAAGGGAGGAGCCCACTCGAGAGGAGGTGAACCGTATGAGAATGGCTATTCTGCTCGTGGTGATATCGCTTTTGGGGTGTGCTGGTTCGGGGCAGCTTAGGACAGTTAGCGACCCTTTTCCACAGATTAGGGAGGAGTCCTTTCCTGTCCGCATAGACCTGAAAAATCAGGCCGCCCGTTATCTTGACCAGAGCAGGGAGGATGTCTGGGAACAGGCGATGCAGCAGGTGATCGTTCTTGACATCAACACAAACTCTTTCGGAGCAGACGAGGAGGATCTGTTCTGGTGGGTATTGTTCCTGCAGGAGCTGAAATTCACCAAGGGCACATACAGGGAACGAGTACTAGGTATGGCCTTGAAGCGCTATCGTGGAACGCGACTTGAGGAGGACAGGATTGAGTATTTAGAAGACCTCGACTTCGAGTCCCAACTGGAAGAGGAGGACTCCAGCATCCGGCCCGCTGGTCTCGATCCGCTCTATTAACCGAGAGAAGGGTGGATGAGATTTACAACGGGGATCTGTTTTTTTCTGCGAGCCGTTCCGACGCGTATGCGTTTGGACGGCTCTTTCTTTTTTCGTTTATTAATTTATTAGTTTATTGGATTACGCCGCCGCCGAGGACTTCGGTTCCAGAGTAAAAGACGACTGATTGGCCGGGCGTGATGGCTCTTTGCGACTTAGTAAACTCGACTTTGATTTTATGATTTTTTTCAGCCAGAGGCTGACCTGCCCTTGGCTGGGATTTTTTGAGGGTGGCTGGGACTGCTGGATGGCCATATCTAATCTTTACTTTGCATTTGAGCGGGAGTTCTGAAGTTTTTCCAGAAATCCAGCTGACTTTATTAGCGACTAATTCTTTTCTATACAATAACTTGCGGTCGAATTTGTTGGCCACATATAACGTGTTATTATTATAGTTACATTTTACCACATAAAAAGGACCAATACCACCAACTAATATTTCGCGGCGCTGGCCGATGGTGTATAATGGGAGACCTTGGTGTTCGCCGATTTTTGTGCCGGGCTTAATCCCCTTCTCTGGTATTCCATCTGACGTTTTAATTGGGCCTTTTTTTAATTTAAGATGACGGCGCAGGAAATCATAATGCCTTTTATCTTTTATAAAACAAAGGCCTTGGGAATCTTTTTTGTTAAAAACTGGGAGGTTCTTTTTTTTAGCAATGTTTCTTATTTCGGTTTTGGTGTAATTGCCGACTGGGAAAAGGACGTGTTTTAATTGAGGTTGGGTTAATGTCCATAAGAAATAGGATTGGTCTTTATCCTTATCTTTTGCAGTTGTTAGATTATAAATTGTTTTTTTGTTTTTCCTGTCCCGAGCCGCGTCGAGGGATTGCTTTCTTGCTTTCTTGACGTTGACGTGGTGGCCGGTTGCTATAAACTCGAAGCCGAGTTTTTTGGCACGAGAGAGGAATTCACCGAATTTTATATATTTGTTGCAGAGAACGCAAGGGTTTGGGGTGCGGCCGAGCGAATATTGGGCAAGAAAGTCGTCGACCACATGACTCTTAAAAATTGATTTCATATCCCAAGTGTAGAGCTTTATTTTGAGCTTGGAAGCGACGCGGCGGGCGTCTTGATAGGCCTCGAGCGAGCAGCATTTGTTTAGGTTGGACGAGCCTTCACTCCAGAACTTTATAAATACACCGGTGACATCGTAGCCCTTTTCCAATAACAAAGCAGCGGCAACAGAAGAATCTACGCCGCCGGACATGCCGACAAGGATTTTGGGGTTAGAGTTTTTCATTCTTGAAATAACTTTTTAACTTATCAACCATTATTTCCCGACTTTCTGGTTTACTTTTAGAGACCTGTTTGGCGAGTTGATACAAATCATTTGGACGACCAGTGAATTTGTCATTAAGCAATGAAAATAAATAAACACAAATTATCGCACTTCTTTTATTACCATCGACATAATAATGATTTTTACAAACTTTATAAAAAAGATGGGCTGATTTTTGGTAAACATTGTTACCATAATAGTCCATCTTTAATAGATCAAAGAGTGAGATTATATTTTTGTACCAATTTTTGTTGATATACGGCGGTAGATATGGCTTTAGAGTTTGGTCGCTGGCTTCATTAACTAGCTTTATCCAGAAGTGTAAATCTTCTTCTGTGGGATATATAATTTTACTCATTGGCTAGTTTTTTTATCACTGGTGAAAATTTTTTAACAAAAACTCGAGCACCTTTTTTCAAAGTTTTCCTTTTGTTCGCGGGATTTGAAACTGTGTGAGAACGATGATGAACGGTTTTTGTTTTTTTTTCTTGAAGTTTTATCATGTTTTTACTATAACATATATAAGTAAACAATTCCAGTTAGTCCTTGTCTGTTTTAAGCACGGCCATAAGATGAGTAGAAATGCCAAGGATGGAAAGTAATTTTCGGAAGAATGAATTTTTGTGATGATAATAATCTATTTTTTTTACCTTAAAATATTTTTTTAGAAGGGAATTTAATGTTTTTTTATTATAAACTTTAAGATGGTCGTGTCCGCGAAAAATCCAGGCCCGGCCGCGGAGGATATAGATTATTTTCATTACAAAACTACAATTCGGAGTGGCAATAAAGCAAAGGCCGGATGGTTTTAGTAGCTGGGCAATTTTTTTTAATATTTTTTCGGCTTCTTCTTTTTTAACATGCTCGATAACATCCAAGGAAAAAATCGTATCAAAATTATTATCGCTTAGGGGCAGGGGCTCTTCCGAGGCCAGCCAAAAAACACGCGGGAGAGATTCATTTATATTTTCTTGGGCTTTCCTAACTGCATCTTTGGAAATATCAACGCCATAAACTAGAGCTTTTGGATTTATGGCTTTTATAATCTTTAGATAATAGCCATAGGCGCAGCCATAATCCAAAACTCTTAGGCCATCTTTGTCAATGGCTTGATGTTTTTTAACATAGCCAAAAAATGTGGTGATTGCGGGCAGATTATCTAAAAGAGAGCCGTATTCTTTGGACCAGTTTTCCCTATCCTCTATGTAGAAAGTTTTTTTGTTCATTTGCTTTATAAATGAATGCATTAACTAAAACCAGGTAGCCAAGGCCTAAGGGATGATTAAGATACGGGCTAAATATATGGATAGCGATAAAAACGAAAAGCCCGGAAACAAGGCCGAGGGCAAGATATTTTATCTTAGTATCATTGCTGTTTTTTATCAAGCTTAGGCCCTGCTTTAGGGTTTTTATTATAAGCAAAAGAAAAATCACAAGGCCTACAAGGCCGGTTTCTATAATCATATCCAAATACCCCCACTCGAAAGCATAGGTAGTAAATGGCTCGGCCGAATAGCGGGGATCTTCGTTTTTGTAGGTTATGGTTGTGCCAAAACCAGAACCGATTATAGGATGGGAGGAAATTTTTTGGAACATGGGTTTAAGCAGATTAAAACGACTGGCTACGGCGACATCCCCGAATGTGAAAATTTCTTTTTGGACGGCTTGGTCTTCTTTGGAATAAGAACCCAAAACCATGGAGAGGGAAAGGGCGGCTTGGCTTATGCCGAATATTAAAACAATAGCAACAAGGGTTACAAGGATGGCAGTTAATGACTGTTTTATTAATTTACGGAAGTTAAGATTAAAATATTTTTTAAGCAAGGCGAGAAAAACTATAAAGCCAAGAAACCCGGCTGCCCAATAACTTCTAAAAAAACTAAAGAGAACAACAAAAAGCGAAACAAAAACAAGAAACCAAAGAAAGTTGGATTTGGTTTTTGTTTTTTCTTTTAATAATGAGAGAGGGGAAAAAGATATAAAAAAGAGAACCAGGGCATAGATGTTTGAGATAAAGAGGATTCTAAAAAAATTGCCGCCAATCCGGCCGAACTGGGCTTCGGCAGTTGCTCTTTGCCACCAATATACAGGGGAGATTATTTCTTTTATATTTAGGCCAAAGAAAAAATAGATAATAACAGTTTTTAGGGCGACGGCCAAAACAGCGGCCGCAAGAACAGAGAGAACACGCTTCCAAAAATCTTTATTTTTTGCCACTTGGAAAATTGGTAAGACAAGAAGGAGATAAAGCCAGTTATTAAAATCCAGGTAAACCAGAGCAGGACTGTTCCCGCGGCTAAGGCCATAGACAAGGCCCCAAACCAAGGCAAGGGATAAGAATAGGTAATAGGATTTTATTTTTGACTTAAAAAAGGCAAGGGAAGGGCTTAAATCTTTTTTAGAAATTATGTTTTTTAACAACCCAAAAAGCCAAACCGCCATGATGACGCTAAAAAGGCCCATTCTGATGGAGACAGAAACAGCGCCTAGTTCGATGCTAAAAAAACGGCCAGAGTCGCCCAAAAAAAGTTCAGCCAGAAGGATAAGAACGCCGGATTCCAAACTTTTAAAGGAAACTATCAGCACCAGAGCAAGGATAACAAAGAAACAAACAGTATTAAATATAGGAAATGTAAAAGCCAGGAATGATAATATTTCTGCAAGAACTAAAAATAAAAAAGTTGTACGGATTAGTTTGGAGTCGAACATGTTGTTATTCTATTTGGATTATTTGGAAGCCGTATTTATCAATCTCTTTTTTAGACCAGAACTTTTCACAATCTTTGGTTTTTACGACATAACCGACTTTTTTTTCTGTCTCACGACCAGTGTACTCCCCTGTTTTAGGATCCCATTCACGAAGCAACAAAAAATCACCCTCGTTGACTTGGAAATCAGCGAGGCGGAGTTCAAATCTTTTTTTGCCAGTTAATATTTTTTCGAAATATTTTGGCCAGCATTTTTTAGAGATGGTCATAACAAAATTAATATCAAGGCGCCTAAAGCAATTCGATAAAAGACAAAAAGCCCGAAACCCCAGCGTTTTACAAAAGATAGGAGAAATTTTATGGCGACAAATCCGCTTAGAGCCGAGGCGATAAAGCCGGTAATCAAGCCCCCTATTTCTACTCCGTTGAAGCCGGTTTTGAAAAGGATAAAAAGCTCCCAAAGGCCGGCTAAGGCAATGATGGGGATAGAGATTAGAAATGAAAATTCGACAGCTGTGGAGCGGTCCATTTTAGAAAAAAGGCCGGCAGACATTGTTATGCCGGAACGGGATGTGCCGGGGATAAGGGCGATTGCCTGCGACAAGGCGACGGTTATTGTTTGGGGAATAGTTACTGAGCTTGAGGTTTTGGTATGGCGACGGGTATGGGTAAAGCGCCTGTCTGCCAGCCATAGGACAATAGCCCAAAAAATCAAACTTACTACCACTACTGTTTTAGAACGAAAATTAGCTTCGATATAATCGTTAAATAAATAACCAGCCAAAGCGGCGGGGATTATGGATAGGATTATAAGGCCGCTTAAACGGCTTTGCTTTTCCTGTCCCCGGCCCTGACCAATAATGGCTTTTAACATCTTAGCAATTTTTTGCCTAAATGCAAAGATTATGGCAACAAGCGTTCCAAGATGGACAACAACATCAAAAGCCATGCCCTGATCGTTCCAATTAAAAATCTCGGGTATTAAAATAAGATGCCCAGAAGAAGAGACGGGCAAAAATTCGGTTATGCCTTGGACGATTCCAAGAATGACGCTTTGTGGGTTCATATGTTCTTTGAGTCACAATATAATTATCTTGAGTCACGCATTTTCACGACTCACGATTCACGTATCACGAGTCAACTCATTCGAATTCACGTATTATGTTACGTGTTACGTGAATCGTGTATCGTGACTTCATGTTAGCCTGTGAGACGATGACCTAACCGCAGGCACTGATTTTTTATCAATCTATATTCTTCATACTTTGTCATATTCCTTTTTCCAAGGAAAGTTTCCTTTTTTGAACTCTTTTTTGAGTTTTTGTTTGATGATTTTTAGAACGGGTTTTAGTTTAGGAAAATCAGCAACTGGTTTATCAGCGTAAGTAGCTATTATCTCTGGAAAATCTATAACTTTATAACCAGCTTCGTACATCTGGACCATAGCTTCTATTTTGTCCAGGGCTTTGACAAATTTGGCTTCCGGAGTTTTGGCTTGTTCGTATTCGTTCCATAAGTCGCTTACTTCCTGGCCAGCGCCAGACGGCAAACTTTTTTTAATCTTTTCTATTGCCAGGCCTTCCATTTTTTGTTTTTGCTTTTTTGATATTTTGCCGGTGGAGATAAGGACATAATCGATATCACCGGTGAGGGATTCGGCAATATCATGGACAATGGCAATTTTTAGAGCGTGCTCGATATTTATTTTTAGATTTAACTCGCGGGCAATGATAAAAACCATCAAGGACAGATGCCAAGAATGGTCGGCGGAAGAATCCTTTATTTTATAATTTATAGTGCTATATCTAAACGAGCGCTTTAGCTTTTCGGAGATATGAAGAAAGTTGAAAATTTTTTCTAAATTTTTGGACATAGGTTATTCGAAACTAACGCTTTGGCCAGGTTTTAGGTCTTTGGTTTCTTTATTATTATTTTGAGGATTAGTGTTTTGGGGATTAGTGTTTTTGGGTACTTCTGGATTTGGCTCTTTTGACGGGGCTTCGGGCTTTTTTTCCGGTTGGTTTATTTCTTGTTTTTTCTGTTTATTGCCAAAACGCTTATCCCCTATTTTTACCGCTTCTTTTAGGGATATGGCAGGGATTTTTTCCTTGTTGTTGGAAACGGGAGGAGGAGGGGGGTTGGCGCGTTTTAGTTTTTGGACAGGGTTGATTTCGCCATTTTTAACTTTTCTAAAACAATCATTGCAGTAGATTGGTTTTTTTGGATCGGGTTCGAAATGAAGTTTAAAATCATCACCGCAATAATCACAAACAGCATCGAACTTAAGATCTTGCTCGTTCCTAATCCCATTGTTTTTCGAGTTGGCTGGGGCCGAGTTTGGACCTGCCCCTTTATTTTCGTCTGGCATTTCCTCTGGAATCGCTTTACTCCAACGCAGAATTTTTTCTTCGACCACGTCCTTTGGTTCGGCATAACGTTCGCGGGAAAGTTTTATAATTTTTTCACGATTGCTTTCTGTCCCTTCTTTCATTAATGGAGGCGTGGTGGTAGCGGAAAAAGGGTCGGAGGCAATGCCGTCAATCATTAATTTCATATAAACATCAAATTTGCCTAAGTTAACAATATCAACTTCGGTAAAAAATGGTTCAAATTCTTTTACCATGGCCTCGGCATCCGCAGCACCAACCCGAAAAACCATCATAGTGCCAACATTGCCAAAAACAGCAGCGGCAACAGTTTCATCAAGCTGTTCTATGTATTGATGGGCAATGGTGAGGTTGAGGCGATATTTACGGGCTTCGGAAAGGATATTGGCAAACGATTCGGTGGCAAAGTTTTGGAACTCATCCACATATAGAAAAAAATCTTTACGCTCTTCTTCGGGAATATCAACCCGGCTCATGGCGGCGAGCTGAATTTTTGTTACCATAATGGCGCCCATAAGAGCGGAAGCATCCTCGCCGACTCGGCCTTTGGAAAGGTTCATAATTAAAATTTTGTTGCTATCCATAACATCGCGCAAATCGATTTTTGATTTAACCTGGCCGACAATGTTGCGGATAAGAAAAGTTGACAAGAACTGGCCAACCTTGTTTTGGATTGGGGCTATTGCTTCGGCCTGAAAACGGTCGGGGTATTTTGAATATTCATCGATCCAAAATGATTTTACTACTGGATCGGAAATTTTATTTACCACTTTTTTACGATAGGCCTTATCTACTAAAAGGCGCATAATCCCTAAAAGTGAAGAGCCCGGGTATTCTAAAAGGGCAAGGATGGCGTTGCGCAAAACATATTCCAAGCGCGGACCCCAAGAGTCGGCCCAAATTTTCTTAAAAACACCAACAAGGCCAGAGGCAATTAGATGGCGATGACGGGAGTCCACCTGCTCTAAAACATTAAAAGCGATGGGGAAATCGATATCAGCCGGATTAAAATAGATAACATCATTAACACGGTCTGCGGGAATAAAATCCAAAAGCTTGTCGGCAATATCGCCATGAGGGTCGACTAAGGCCACGCCATGGCCGGCAGAAATATCCTGGGCAATCATGTTTTCGATGACAGTGGTTTTACCCATACCGGTTTTTCCGATTAGATACATGTGACGGCGGCGGTCATCCGGCTTAATACCAAAATGAACATTCTGGTTTCGGAAGTTGGTTCGGGCTAAGAAGGTTAGTTGGTTGTTTGGTTGGTTTTCGGTCATTGGGATTTGATTTGAGAAGAAAATAGTTATTAGAAATTAGTTATGAATGTGGTTCCTGTTTTATAAATTAAATTCCAAAATTAATCAAGCCTTTTTAAGAGGGTGGTGATGGTAAGGACAACAGTAATAAAAGTGGACAAAATCGCCACAACTGTATTAACAGCAACAAGGGCAACAGGAACGTTGAGTTTCTTTTTTTTAAACAGAGACATTTTAAGTAAAGACATATGGATAAAATTAGCCTATTGGCAAATTGGGAGGCGGTTTGGCTTTTTGGGTTTGGGTCGGCGGGGTTTCGGCTGCGGGAACAGGTGCTGGTTCTTCTGGAGTTGGTTCTTCCAAAGTTTGGGGCTGGCCGGCATCTTGGCTGGCTTGGGCTTGGGCCGGCATATTTTCCACTGGCAAAGCAAAAGGAGATTCCATGCGCTTGGACTGGGTTTTCTTAAGCATCGGAGTGCGGATATCCATCATTGGGAAATGCCAAAGAGTAGCCAGCTCCTCTATATTTAGGATTGAGTGCCCCCAGCCGCGCCAGTTGCTGCGGGATTTATAAGAGGCCATCAACCTTTGGCGGCGAGCGTGCTGGCGGCTCTTAACAAAGAAATAATCAACAGAAGATTTGGTTTTTGGATGGGGCTTAAAACCATTTAGATCTAGGGAATTAACCTGGGCAATAGCGCCAAGCATGCCATTAACACCGCGGGCTTTGGAAAAAGGCGGTTTTCTACCCCAATAAATAAAACGGAATTTTGTATCGAAAGCATTTTTGGATATTTTGGCTTCGATAGCTTCGACAGCTCCACGCTCGCCTGGGGATAAGAAAAGCATTTCCGAGCGGGGATTATTATCA
Organism: Candidatus Falkowiibacteriota bacterium; assembly: GCA_013203415.1. GTDB lineage: Bacteria > Patescibacteriota > Patescibacteriia > UBA2591 > JABMQE01 > JABMQE01. Next base: position 12,628 of record JABMQE010000127.1, read on the forward strand.
TCCTTTTTTTGCTCTTCTTTTGGGGGGTTGAGGGTATAAGTGGCGGTTTCTAAAACACCCTTGGCAACCCCGGTTGTTGTTGAATAAAGGAAGCCGGGTTTTTTATCGGCCACTTTAGCACCAATAAGTTTTTTAACCAATTTTATGCCCTCTTCGGTCCAGCTGCCAGGGATAGGAGTAACAACTAATTGAATCCACATATTTTCTTCGGGACCGATTTTTCCCATTAGCTCTAAAGTAGCGGCCATCGGATCTTTAAACTCTTGGGTAAGCCCATATTCGAAAGCTGGATAGGTTCTTATCGGATACCAATCATCATTATAAAGGACAAACTCGCAGCCCCACATATCAAATTCTGTATTCTTAAACGTAGAAGGAGCAGGAGCGGCATAATCTTCGGTTTCGGTTATTTCGGCATCTGGGTATTGGGCATAGATTGAGGACTCGACTAAATCGCGGAATTGGACCGGAGTGTGGATTAGAAATTGGAGATAGCCGCCATGGCTTACAAGCTCGAAACTAAATTTTGGGCATAAAAATCCATCCCAGTATTTTTCGATTAGGTTGGGACCTTTATAAGCGCCGTAAACATGAGAGAAAATATTTTCGACTGCTTTTGGACCTTGTTCGTTTTCTCTGGGGACATCAATAGCTAAAAGGACATATTTTTGAGCGCCGTAGTAAATACCCTGCCGCCAATAAACCCAAACTTTCATAAAACCCCACAGCAGAGCCAAAAGTACAAGAACCCAGCCGCCATGAGAAAACAAATACCAAAAGGCCTCCCAAGGAGTATTGAATGAAAGAAGCTTTTGCCAGATGGCCTCGGATAATTGTAGCAAACGAGAGAAATCGAACATAATTCAAATCTATATTTATATTATACCAAAAAATTATATATGCAACAACTGATAAACCAAAAAGCCGCCTGGTTGGTTTAGGGGCAGCTTTTTGAAAATTATGGGAGATGGTTTTGTTAATTTCTTCTAAAGAAAGAAAGGAACCTAAACCATATAGATATCCTCTCTCTTATCCGAGCGATTATCCTATCTCGGGAAGCCCTCTGCAAGGCCGCTTTCGAAATCTGGGTATTGGCATTAATAATATCTGTTATAACCGTTGTACTCGGGGAAGTGGTGGCTATGTCGTCTGTAGGAAAAGGCAGGGTGCTGGTGCTGGTGGTAGCGACTGGCACAGGAGGAGGATACGAAGTGCCGCAACTGATAGAGTATTGAACGGTGTTGGGCGAGATATCGCCGTTAACCGAAGCCATTTTGATGGTATAATAATATCTTTTTCCTTTGGTAATTCCCCTATCAGTGTATCTTCCGGTTTTTCCGCCATCGCCGTCATCCAGACCATAATCGGATTTTATAACCAAGCCCATATCATGGGGGGTTTCCGAGCGATAGATTTTGTAGGATGACAAGGATTTGGTGTTAGGATTTTTCCATTGGATTTCTATGGATTTTCGATTAGAACTGCAACCGAGATATATGTCTTGGGGATTAAGGTCTATTTCAGGACTGCAAGTGATGGAATAGCGGACAATATCAAGCGTAGTATGGCCGCTTGTAGAATTTAATTTGAGGGTATAATAATATTTTTTGCCAGGGACTATGCCTGTGTCGTGGTAGCTCATGGCCTTACCGGAATCATCGGAATCAAGCCAGCTTAAGGCAGTATTAATTTTTTGGCCGGCACTCCTTGGGTTTTCGGAACGGAAGATTTCGTAGGATTCAAGGCCCTTGGAATTGGGATTGCTCCATTTAATATCAACAGATTTTCTATCATCATTGCAGCCGGCATAAAAGTTTTTAGGTGTTAAGTCCTCGGCCTTGCACTTAATTCTGTATTGCTTGGTGTTGGCTGATAAACTGTTGCTGATTGTTTTTAGTTTTATGGTATAATAATAGTTTCTATTGTCGGGGATAATGGAAAAATCAGTATATTCTCTGGTTTTACCGGAGTCAAGCCCGCTAAGCCAGTTATAGGGTTCGCCAGGACTGACTGGTGAGCCGATTTTTCTATTTTTATCAGACCGGTAGATGGTGTATGATTCAAGGCCTATTGTTTCGGGGTTAGTCCATTTTATGATAACCGAGCGTTTACCAGAACTACAAGAAAGAGAAATGTTTTTGGGATTAATATCAGATGATACAGTAGGAGTAGTGGTAGCAGGAGGAGTGGAGGTGGCTACCGGAGGAGTAGTGGTAGCAGGAGGAGTGGAGGTGGCTACCGGAGGAGTAGTGGTAGCAGGAG
>JABMQE010000128.1 GCA_013203415.1 Candidatus Falkowiibacteriota bacterium
GCTTGAGCCAGAGGCTCATCTGCCTTTGGTTGAGGCTGATATTAGTTATTAGTTTATTGCGCTCCCCGCTCAGCTCGGAGTGAGCGGGTCGCTTTTATCAAAATAAACTGATAAAGGGGTTATGATAAAACGAGTGTAATAAAGCTGACTTAGAGAATGCGGAGGGTTAATTAAGCAAGTTCGCGTAGGGCAAGGCCGACAGCAACAGCAAAACGCGGGGCAAGATTTTCCAGAACCGGTTTTAGCTCGGTAGGATAAGAAACCCGATCCCAAGGATTGCCGATATGAACAGGAAGGGAAAGGTTTTTTGATAAATAGGTGGTAAGGTTGGCAAGGTAGGCCGAACCGCCGGAAAGGACGATTTTTTCCACTTTTTTGCTAGTTTGATTTTGATAAAGCTCTGTAGAATAACGTATTTCATGAACTAAGGAATCCAGGACAGTGGCAATAGCGCGAGGAACGCCGGACAAAGAGGCCTTAGAGCTTTCCTGCGCCCCGTTGGGATTAAGATTTGTGGTGATAGGATTTATGGGGGCGCCGTAATCCCGCTTAAATTGTTCGGCTCTGGCCATATCGACGTTTAAGATATTGACAATTGCCTGGGTGATGGTGGTGCCGCCAACATCAATGCTTCGGGAAAGCATGGGGATACCATTTTCCAAGATAACAATATCAGAAACCAAAGCGCCCATATCTATTACCATAACCGGCCAGCGGTTATAACCGATTAAACTTCGGCCCAGGGCAAAAGATTCGGTTTCTAAGCTTAGAAGCTCCAGGCCTGCAATTCTGCAGATATCGATATACCGTTTAACCAAATTTTTAGGAGCGGCGGTAAGAAGGATGTTAAGGTTTTTCTCTTGATCATCCTCTTCTGGGGCAGGAGCATTGGCGATTTGATCGGGGTTTTCTTTTTTAGCAAGCGAATTATTTCCATTGGGTTTTTGGTGTTCTAGGGGCGAGGGTATTTTTTCTTCGGGGGAAGAGGCGGGGGGGTTTTGTGAACCCAAGGCAGGGGCATCGGGAGGGGGGGCATCGGGAGAAGCGTTTTTTTTGTTTCCGAGCTTCTCGCCGCCGGAAACAAAAGAGCTGTTAGAGTTGTTTTGGCCATTTAGGATTTTCCAATCCAAAACAACATCGGTTAGGGGCATGGGGATGAATTTTTTGGCTTCCCAATTAATTGCTGATGACAGGTCTTTTTCGGAGGTTGTGGCCGGAAGGTTTATTATGGAGCTAAAAACGAAAAAATTGGGCAAGGCAGCCATGGCTTTTTTGGTAGTAATTTTGGCATGAGAACAAATGGCTTTTAGGAGGGCAGCGGTTTTTGCCTGGATGTCTGGCGCCGAACTTTTAACAATGTCGGTTGATTCTTCGGCATAACCATAGGTTATTAATTTGGGGGTGTTGTTTTCTTTGGTAATTTCAACAACCTTGATGCCGGAGCTGCCGATATCTATGCCAAGATAACTTTTTTGTTTAGTAAATAATGCCATAAAAAATTAAAGTATAAATATACCGAAACAAAGCTTTTTAGCAGCTTTCGGAAAATAACAAAATTTATTATATCATTGTTATCAATATTATGCTTTTGGGCTTTACAAAAACCTTACTTTTATTATATAATAATCTCACGAATGCTACAAATGGAATAAGGGGTTTTATCCACAGGGGTATATCAAGAAAGCAAGAAAGCAAGAAAGCAAGAAAGCAAGAAAGCAAGAAAGCAAGAAAGCAATTTTTTTGATACTTATTAAATTTTAATTGAACAACTATGCCTATTTATGTTTGGGTGATAATTGTCGTGGTGGCAATTATAATCCTATGGCTGATTGCTGTTTTTAACGGCTTAATCAGATTAAAAAACCGAGTGAAGGAAGCCTGGAGTGATATTGATGTGCAATTGAAGCGAAGGTACAATTTAATTCCGAATTTGGTGGAGACGGTTAAGGGCTATGCCACGCATGAGCGAGAACTTTTTGAGAAAGTGACGCAGGCGAGAACACAGGCAATGGGAGCAACAAGTCCGGAAGCAAAAGGAAAAGCAGAAAATGTTTTGGCTGGAACTTTGAAAACGCTTTTTGCAGTATCAGAAAACTATCCAGAGTTAAAGTCGAATGAGAACTTTGCTAAGCTTCAGGATGAGTTAAGCGACACCGAGAATA
>JABMQE010000129.1 GCA_013203415.1 Candidatus Falkowiibacteriota bacterium
GATGAAAACCTGGTGTCCTAACCACTAGACGAACGGGCCTTGATTTTTTCAAATTTTTTCAGGATGCCAGCCTAACGGCTGATCACCCGCGAGGGTGAAAAACCCTTGCCCTGTCGAATGACAGGGTGGTGTCCCCGCCTCGCCTCGGCTTCGCCTCAGCGAGTCGAGGCGGGCTAACCACTAGATTTACCTCGCCGTAGCTCCGAAGGAGCGAAGGCGGGCGAACGGGCCTTATTACTAACCACTAGATTTACCCGCCGAAGCTCCGAAAGAGCGAAGGCGGGCGAACGGGCCTTAATTTCTTTCATACTACCTTAAAAGCACTCTCCAGTCAAGGTTTAGAAAGTTTCCACAATCAATTCACATAAAATTATTTATCCCCCTTGCTTTATATTTTTTCTATGTTAAGATATTATAACACTAGAAGTAATCATTAAGTATCACTCTACTATACTAGCTTAGTAGAAGGATATTTTGGAGAAATATTATGGCCAAAGCAAAGACGAAGAAAAAAACAATCTGGTCCCGTCTTACCGGCGTTGAAGACGAGGAAATAGAAAACCAGGAAGTAACAGAAGAAATCGAAGTCGAGGATAAAGTAGAAGTTGACGAGTCGGACGAGTCGGAGGTTAAACCAAAACCTCAGATAAAAGAGGATTCTGTCTCTGTTCAAAAAGAAGAAAAAGAAGATGCCGACAAAGAGGACTGGATGGAAGAAAACTACGAAGGCCAACTTTCGGTTGATGTTTATCAAACCGAAGACAAAATCATTATCAAATCGACCATTGCCGGTGTTAAGCCCGAAGATGTTGATGTCTCCATCGAAAATGATATGCTTACCATTCGCGGCCAAAGAAGGCTGGAAGAAACCATTTCCGAGGAAAACTACTTTTACCAAGAGTGTTATTGGGGCGGTTTTTCCCGCTCGATAATTCTTCCTTTAGAAGTCGTTACCGATAAAATAGATGCTTCCCTAAAAGACGGCGTCTTAACAGTTGCTTTGCCAAAAGCCAAAAAATCCAAAGGCATCTCTATCAAGGTTAAAAAAGAGGACTAAAGCCCCATGCCAGAACCATCCCTAAAAAACTCCGATTATTTTATTACTGGCACTCTCGATAGATTCGAAGCTAAGAATGCCGTGATTATTATAAAAGATGGCAATGATATCCTTTGGCCCATTGCCGCTCTTCCTCCAAGCGTCAAACAAGGCGAAGTAGTTAAACTCAACCTCACCACCGATAAATTAGAAAAAAACAATCGCGAACAAACAATCAAAAACCTCCTAAATCAAATATTGAAAAAATAAGAATATAATCAAAAAGCAGGGAAAACCAACCCCTGCTTTTTGATTTTCCTTATCTAAAATGGTAAAATAAAGTGAAGCAATATATATTTTTTCTATGAAAAAAATAAAAGTCCTAACAACCGACCTCACCGATGATATCAAAAAGATATCAAATGTCTGGAAAAAATGGTTCTTTTTTATCTCCAGTATTTTTTTATTTTTTCTTTTGCTTCTCACTCTCTCCATTGTCGTTTATAGGGAGGTTTACAAAAATAAAATTTACCCCGGCGCAAGCATCGGCTATTTTAATATCGGTGGCCAAACTTTAGCCAAAGCCGACGAGCTTCTAATCGGTCTTACAGAAAAGCCCACCACCGAGGGCTTAACCTTTATCATTCGCGGCACCGAAAAAGATCAGCAGTTTGTTATCCCTACTATCTTTATCTCTCCCCAGGACCCCGATTTAACCCGTGAAATTTTATCTTTCGATTTCAACACCACTCTAGATTCCGCTTTTAAGCTTGGCCGTACCGGCAACTTTTTCAACCGCCTTAAAGAGCAGGTTTCACTTCTTCTTTTTGGCAGAAAAGTGGATTTGGCCTACCGGTTTAATCAGGATATTTTAGAGCAAGGCCTAGAAGAAAAGATTTCCCCCCTCTCTTCCCCTGGCAATAATGCCGAGCTTAGAATTATTAATGGCAAAGTTACTGTTCTTCCGGAAAAACCCGGCAACAGTTTTGATTATTCAAAAGCCATAATCGATACTATTTACGGCATCGAATCTTTAACCTTTCGTCCGGCTGTTATCAAATTAAAAGCCGATATTCCAAAAATCAGAGCCGCTGATACTATTCTTGCCTCTGCCAAAGCCAGGCATGTTATCTCTTTTGCCTCCACCACTCTTTTTTATAAGGATAAATCTTGGCGTCTCGAAAATTCCAAACTAGAAAAACTCTTACAATTCAAACTCGCCGATAAAAAAGATGTTATCCTCTCTCTCGCTTCTGCTTCAACCACTGCCTTTTTACAAGAACTGGCTCTAGAAATTGATGTCGAAGCCCAAGATGCCAAATTCGAAGTCGCTTCTACTAGCGAAGGCCGTCTTAAAGCCCAGTTCCAGCCAGCCAGCGATGGTAAAAAATTAAACATCACCGAAAATCTCGCAACCTTGGAAAAAGAAATTATTTATAAAGATAATCATGAAGTTGAATTAATAATAGATATTACCAAACCCCGCGTCGATTTAGCCAGCATTAACACTTATGGTATTAAAGAAGTTGTCGGAGTAGGGGAGTCTGATTTTTCTGGCAGCCCGGTTAATCGCCGCCACAATATCAAAACCGGCGCCGACAGACTCAATGGCCTCTTAATTGCTCCAGACGAGGAGTTCTCCCTAGTCAAATCCTTGGGCTCCATCAATGCCGCTGCCGGCTATTTACCTGAACTTGTTATTAAAGGCAATCAAACCATTGCCGAATACGGCGGCGGTCTTTGCCAAATCGGCACCACCGCTTTCCGTGTCGCTCTTTATGCCGGTCTTCCTATTACCGAACGCCGCCCCCACTCCTATCGCGTTTCCTATTACGAGCCCGCTGGCATGGATGCCACTATCTATTCTCCCCGCCCAGACCTAAGATTTATTAATAACACCGGCAATTACCTTGTCCTTACAACCGAAATCGAAGGCGACATTCTTCGCTTTAAGCTCTATGGCACCAACGACAACCGTCAGATAGAAATTGAAAATCCGCCTCGTATCTGGAACATCACTTATCCCAGCCCGACCAAAATTATAGAAACTTTGGATTTAGCTCCCGGCCAAAAAAGATGCACCGAAAGCTCCCATCGCGGCGCCGATACCGAGTTCACCCGCAAGGTTACCTATACCGACGACCGCGAACCAATCGACGAAAGCTTCTTCTCCCGCTACCGCCCCTGGCAAGCCGTCTGCCTTGTCGGCGTCGAAGTTCTTACAACCGCCACCAACACAGACGAAGTTATAGAATAAAAAAAGACCTTAATTGCTCAAGGTCATCTGTAAAAATTTTTATGTTATCCACAGAATTTTCTGGACACCAGTCGAGTGCTGATGTAAGATGAAGAAACAAATTAAACTTATCCACAGAAATTCTTTCCAAAAAACTGCGTCCTTCCTCCGTAAAATACGGAGGGCAACTTCCCGGCAGGAGGTGAGGGAGCCGGAAGAGTCAGGACGCAGATCTCTAGAAAGAATATAGCATCCTTTCAAAAGTCTGCAGCCAAGAAGATCCTACCTCGGCTAGGCCGAGGCGGACCCCCATGCATTTCTTGACCGCAGACTTTTGGAAGGAGTTTTTATTTTAGACAAATGTCAAATTTCAATAAATCTTATTTAACGAGATACTCGCCCCGCATTTATGAGCGAAGCGAATATAGTGCGGGGCCGCAGACTTCTGGAAGGTTCTTTATTTTAAACAAACATCAAATATCAATGAACTCCTTATATCAAGACACTCGCCCTGAACCCGAACAAAGAGAGTGGTTTAGGGCCGCAGACTTCTGGAAGGAGTTTTTATTTCCCTTCATTAATCTGCATCCAAGAAGATCATCCAGAGGGAGCACCTAGCCCGCTCATATTTCCTAGGAA
>JABMQE010000130.1 GCA_013203415.1 Candidatus Falkowiibacteriota bacterium
AAAGATGTAATGGATAAAATTGAGTTCAAGTGCAAATGTAAAGCAGTAATGAAACGCATTCCCGATGTTCTTGATTGCTGGTTCGAGTCCGGCTCCATGCCTTATGCCCAAGAGCATTATCCATTCGAAAATAAAAAAAGATTCGAGGCTAATTTTCCAGCCCAATTTATTGCCGAGGGCTCCGATCATACCCGTGCTTGGTTTTATTATCTTCATGTTGTTGCCACAGCGCTTTTTAATAAACCCGCTTACAAAAATGTTATCGTCAACGGTATTGTTCTGGCCGAAGACGGCAAAAAAATGTCCAAGCGCCTAAAAAATTATCCCGAACCAGATATAGTTATGGAAAAATACGGCTCCGATGCTGTTCGCTTTTATCTTCTTTCTTCTCCGGTCATGGCTACCGAAAATATTAATTTTACCGAAACCCTTGTAAAAGAATCATATCAAAAAGTTGTCATGCTTCTCTCCAACATCCTCTCATTCTACCAGATGTATGCCGGTGATAAAGTCAAAATCGAGCCACCAACGCATGTCCTGGACAAGTGGATTCTCACTAAACTCAATCTTCTTGTCCATGAAGTAACAAAACAAATGGATTCCTACGACCTTGTTCGTTCTGTTCGTCCAATTCAGGATTTTATAAACGAACTCTCAACCTGGTACATCCGCCGCTCCCGCGACAGGTTCAAATCTAACGACAAAAACACACAATTAGCTGTCTCAACTTTAGGCCATGTTCTTTTAACTCTCGGGAAACTAATGGCTCCCTTCACCCCGTTTATAGCAGAGCACATCTATCAAACTATAAATTATCCCACCCTTGCCAAGGGGGGGAATGGAAGGGGGGGTCTAACAGAAGAATCTGTCCACCTGGAAAACTGGCCAAAACCCAACGAAAAACTTATCGACAAAAATCTGCTCACCCAAATGGACTTAGTCCGAACCATTGCATCGCAAGGCCTTGAAAAACGCGCCACTGAAAAAATCCCAGTCCGCCAGCCCTTAGCCATGATAACTGTCACTGGCGCCGAACTAAAAAATCCAGAACTAGAAGATTTGCTTAAAGACGAGCTCAATATTATCCATATCGAATGGAAAGGCGAAAAAGGCGACCTCGCCGTCGAGCTCGATACCAAGCTTACTCCCGAGCTCGAAGCTCTTGGCATTGCCCGCGAACTAACCCGACACATAAACTCTCTTCGCAAAGAAAAAGGTCTAACTATAAAAGATAGAATCAATATCACCTACCAGACCCAAAGTCAAAAGATAAAACAAGCCATAGAATCAGAAAAATCCCAAATCTTAAAAGACACTTTAGCAGATAGGATAGAAGTGGGGGGAGGCGAGAAGGGGGTAAAAGTAAAGGGCGAAGTAGTAAAAATTCAAATAATCTAAATAGGTTATAATGACCACACAAAAGTTAAAGGATAATTGTATCCATCTTTACTATGAAATTTTGATGTTAAATGAAACAGCAAAACTTTCCGATGTTAATGACGGAGTGAAGAATAACTCTTATCTAGAATCATTTACTGTGCACAGTAGAATTCTCATTGATTTTTTATTCAAACCCAACAGAGGGCGTGAAAAAAACGATATTTTCGCAGTTGATTATTTTGACGAATCAACAGACTGGGATATCGGTGAGATACCAGAGATATTAAAAAAAGCAAAGAAGAGGGTGGGTAAGGAAATCGTTCATCTCACGACAAGTAGAGTAGAAGTTATTTTGGATGAGAAGGGATGGAATAGGGTGGAAATATGTAAGCAAATAAATGAGAAGTTTACCGTTTTTATAAACTCTGCTCCCGATAAAAAAATTTCGCCTGCGTTAATAAGTTTAAGGAATAAGATGAATCTTTTTTCTCATCCGTAGATTTGGTCATATTTCAAAACCAAAAAACCACCCGTCAAACGAGTGGCTTGGAGAGTTCCAGAATGGTATGGAGTTCGGGATTATCAACCTACTATAATTATACCATAGTCAGCACAAAACTTCTACTTGTTACGTAGCATGCTACGTAACAAGCTACGTAACAAAATAAAATTATGCCATCAGGAGGATATAAAAATTTACTAAGCTATAAGCAGGCAACAATTGTTTACGATTTCACTTATAATTTTTGCGAACCCTATATTAATAGATTCTCACGCACCAAAGACCAGATGACCCAAGCCGCTAGAAGCGGTAAGCAAAACATCGTCGAAGGCTCCCAAGCTTCACGCACTTCCAACAAAACCGAAATCAGATTACTAGGCGTTGCCAGGGCGAGTTTACAGGAGCTACTGGAAGATTACGAAGATTTTTTGCG